>JADGBM010000064.1 GCA_015231515.1 Desulfobulbaceae bacterium | reverse complement strand
GTCGATTTTTTTTGATTTTTTCTTCAGAAGTGGAATGTCTGTGGTGATTTTGCCGGTTTTCTTTTGGGCTCGGGACTCAACCTTTTTCGGCGTTGAGTCAGTGGTGGCTCGTGAAGATCCTTTTTTGCTCACCAGAATAACAGCCTTCTTTCGGCCCAGGCCAAATATTCCCTTGGAGCCGGGGGAAACAATTTCAATGTTAAGTTTGTCGCGGGAAACATCAAGGTTTTCGCAGGCCATCGCAATAGCCTCTTCGACGTCTTTTCCTTTGTATTTATTTTTTTCTGACATGGCAAATACCTTCGAAGTAATTGTTACTAATCAACCGATTTGTTGATGAAATACTGCTGACATATTGAAAGTAAATTGTTAATAAACCAGTATAAAACGAGTCCGGAAGCAAAATTGAGAAACATAAAAGTAAATATGACCGGCAAGAAAAGCATAATTTTTGCCTGGGTTGGGTCAGCGGCCGTAGGAGTCATCTTTTGCTGTAGGAACATGCTTGCCCCCATTAAAAGGGTAAGGACGGGTATTCCTCCGAGATAAGGAATGTCCAAGCCGATAGGAAGTCGGTCGGGTGCTGAAAGATCGGTTATCCAGAGCATGAACGGAGCATGCCTGAGTTCAATGGTCTGGAGCAATACTTTGTAGAGCGCGAAAAAAACAGGGATCTGCAGCACCATCGGTAAACAGCCGCCCAGAGGGTTGATTTTGTAAGTTTTGTACAGGGTTATCATCTCCTGGTTCAAGCGCTCTTTGTCATCCTTGAATTTCTCACGAAGTTTAGCCATTTTGGGCTGAATCTTCTGCATGGTTTTCATGGATTTCATGCCTTTATGCGTTATGGGCCAGAAAAGAAGCTTGAAAAGAACGGTTACCAGAATGACCGCTATGCCGTAGTTTCCAATATATTTGTGAAAGAAATTTAATAGAAATAAGGCGGGTTTTGCTAACACATCAAACCAGCCGAAATTAATTACCCTGTCAAGGTTTGAGCCGACTTGTTTAAGTATGGAAAGCTTTTTGGGGCCTAAATAAAGAGTATATTTGAAAGTCTTAGCCTCGCCCGGAGCGATAATTTCTTGAGCACCGCTCACTATAGACGATACTTTGTCGTCGCCAATAACTGAAAGTTGCACAGTGCTTGATTCACTTTGTGGTATTATGCCGCAGAGAAAATAGGTGTCTTCGTATGCTGCCCAACTGAGTTTTCCAGAGAGTGTTTTCGGTCCATCATCTTGAAGGTCGTCGGGCTTGATCTCTTCTAGGGCATCGTTAAGATAAACCGCCGGGCCAGTAAAGAGAAAGTTGATGTTCTTGTCGGCCTTGGGGTCAAAGGGACGGTTGGTGTTTTTGAGATAGGGGGCGCCTTGCAGGGCCTGCACTGTATTGTTTCTGACCGTGAACTCAAGATCAATGGTGTATGAGTCGTCAGAAAAAACTAGGGAACGCTCAACCTCTAGTCCAGGGAGAAGTGATGCCGCCATGGATAAAACTGCCTGCTGGCCGGGGGACGTTTGAATGTTTTGTTGATTTGTCTGGTAGAGAGGCGTTTTGGAGGAAATGCCATTGCCCCACGAAAATTGCAGTGGCAGATCACTGGCTTGTTCTGTGAAAATAAGTTGTTTCAGTGGCGAGTCAGCTTTAGTGGATTCTTTGTAATTATGAAGCTTAAAGCTTTTAATCCCACCGCCATTTTCACTGATAACTGCGGTGTATTGGCTTGTTATCACCGTTATGTCTTTTGCTGTAACAGCCGGTGTCAACTCGTTTGCGGCAAGAGATTCATCTGGAGATAGCGCGGAGTAAGTATCGACAGGAGTTGCCCTGCTGGTGATTTCTGAGGAGATCGTTGCTGATTTCTCTGTCTGTTCCTGTAGGGCTGGGTCGACAAACTCCTGGGGGGGTGGCACGAAGAAATACTGGTAGCCAAGAAGGATCATCAGGGACAGCATAATTGCTGTGAAAGCTCTTTTCGTTTCCATAATCAGTCCATGTGTGAAGTTAAGGGTACAGGCTTATGAAGCAAGCATATCGAAGTTTACGCTCTCTCCGCTTTAGTGGGTTAGTCGTTTAAAGCAGTGAAGCGATTCGGCATCATTTCTTAACCGGGTCATAACCGCCGGGGTGAAATGGGTGACAACGAGCTATCCGACAGACCGCAAGCCATAGCCCCTTAATCAGTCCGTGCAATCCTATAGCGTCAATTGCATATTGCGAACAGCTTGGGGTAAACCTGCACGAGGGGGGAAAAAATGGAGATATATATTTTTGATAGCAACGGATTATACTGAGACAAAGTGTTTTCACATTTTGAGTTCTCAAGTGCAAAGGCTATTGGGGCCCGCTTGCTTCAAAGTCGGCGTATGTTGAATGAAACGGGAAAAAGCGCTCTGGATGTCACTGATTCCACGTGGCTCAAATTTTTTGCTGGTTGCCACCACCAGATCAACGCCGGTTCCTGAAGCTTTTGAAGCCATAAGAGATGGGAACGTGCGGTTTAACCGGTAAAATTCTTTGATGAGCCTTTTGATCCTGTTGCGCCTGATCGCCAGTTTTTTCCCACTGATGCTAACACCTAGCCGATCATGCTGAAGTTCATTTATGGTATAAATGAAGGTAACATTATTGCCGTGAACTCTTTTGCCTCGAGAATATACATGATTATATTGCCAGGGCTTGGTGAGCAGGCAGTGTTTCGGCAAAGATGCTTTCATCTCCGCGGGTGCCACGCAGTTTCTTATAATGCTAGACGCTGGCGGCCTCTTGCACGTCTACGATTAATTATTGCTCGGCCAGCTTTAGTGCGCATGCGTGCACGAAAACCATGGGATCGGTGGCGTTTAATATTGCTTGGTTGAAATGTTCTCTTGCTCATGATCGTTCCTTTTTTTAGGTTTCGACAGCGCCAATATGGTAGTTTTGATTGTTGAAAACTGGTTTGCGAACTGACTAATCGTTATTGAACGAAGGTAGTTCTGGGTGTTTTGAGTTAGCCAGTTTCAACGACGCGCGTCTTTTTTTCTATTAAATCTGAGATCTGCTGCTTTTTACAGTGGCGACTGTTATTTTTTGCCAACTATTCAGTGGGGCAAAGCATGTTTGGTAGCCGTCATTCTAAATAATAGTAATGCTTTAGATCCTGAACAGGATCGCATCGGCTAAAAATTAATTGAGCACATTACCCTTAAACTATTTCGATGTCAAATTGTTTAAGGCTGTTCTCGTGAAAAGAACAACTAGCATGTCTTGACAATTATGAATGTTTTTGTATAGTAGGCAATGTTTTAATGGGCGGGTGTAGCTCAGTTGGTAGAGTACAAGCTTCCCAAGCTTGGTGTCGCGAGTTCGAGTCTCGTTGCCCGCTCCAGCGCTTCTTGCGTCTTGGTGTATCGTTAATCCTGGTAGTTTCGGGGTTTTCCAAAATTTGTCGGTTAACGGCTTTGCTGTAGCCAGGTAATGGATGGAAGTGGGTTAACGCCCGCTTTTTTTTTTTGTTAAAACAGATCTGACTGGTATTGTTCGAGCAAAATGGAATCGACAACTGTTGTGAAAATACAGGAGATAATTGAGCCTGTGCTTGCCAGTCTTGGCTATGAACTTGTTGAGGTTCAGTTAAGAACCGAACAGATTGGCCTGGTTCTGCGAGTAATCATATACAAAGATGGTGGAATTTCTGTCGATGACTGCAGCGCTGTGAGTCGTGAAGTTGGCCCCTTGCTTGAGGTTGAGGATATCATCTCCAGAGCGTACCACCTTGAAGTTTCTTCTCCAGGGTTGGATAGGCCATTGAAAACAGAGCGCGATTTTACCAGAAATACAGGTAAAAAAATCAAACTGACCTTCATTGATCCTGAGCAGAGTCATGCTACGGTAATCGGCGTTGTAAAAAGCTGCGAAAATGAGCGGCTTGAAATTGAAGGCGATAATGGTATGCACGTTATTAATTTAGTGGATGTGACTAAAGCAAAACTAGTTATAGAATTTTAAGCTCAGGTTGATTCGGCACAGCCGTGAAAAACCCTTGGCATTGGTTGGGATTATTTAGAAAATACAGGCTTTCTTGGGTATTATGGTGTTGGTAGTAAGTTTCCAGGAATAAGGCACTCAGTAAATACAGCTAGATAGTTGTGGAGAAGCAGGATGATAACAGATTTAAAACGAATTATTGATCAAGTCAGCAGAGATAAGGGAATTGACCGTACTTTACTTGTTGAGGCGCTCGAAGAAGCTGTGATGTCTGCCGCAAAGAAAAAATACGGCATGCGTCGAGATATGGAAGCCCAGTACAATGACGATCTTGGCGAGATTGAGTTGTTCCAGTTCCGTTCGGTTGTTGATGAGGTTGAAGACGAGCAGACTGAGATTTCTCTTGCCGAAGCCAATGTCCTTGATCCTGATGTAGAGATTGGTGATGATCTGGGTAGTAAAATAAATGATGTTGCAGAGCTTGGCCGTATAGCAGCCCAGTCAGCAAAACAGGTCATCATCCAAAAAATGAAAGATGCCGAGCGGAATGTTGTCTATGAAATGTTCAAAGACAGAAAGGGTGACGTGGACAATGGTATTGTTCAGCGCTTTGAGCGTGGTAATATAATCGTAAATCTTGGGCGAACCGATGCAATTCTGCCACGAAACGAGCAGATGCCCAGAAAGACGTATCGTCAAGGTGATCGTATCCGTGCCATTTTGATGGATGTCCGCCAGACAGCCAGAGACTCACAGCTCGTTTTAAGTCGGACAGATAAACAGTTTGTGGCAAAACTTTTCACCATTGAAGTGCCTGAAATTGCAGAAGGTATAGTGACTATTCTTAATGTTGCCAGGGAGCCCGGTATTCGTTCAAAAATCGCTGTTGTCTCTTCGGAGGCCGATGTTGATCCAGTTGGAGCATGCGTCGGAATGAAGGGTTCTCGAGTACAGAATGTTGTACAGGAGCTGCAGGGCGAGCGCATTGATATTGTGCCGTGGAGTCCTGATCCTGCTAAATATGTTTCTAACGCCCTTTCACCGGCAGAGGTGTCGATGGTTGTTGTGGACGAAGAGAAAAAAACGCTACAGGTCGTTGTTGCCGACGATCAGCTATCTCTGGCGATTGGCCGGGGCGGGCAGAATGTTCGGCTGGCCTCTGAACTTTTAGGCTGGCGGATTGATGTTAAGAGTGAACAGAAGTATGCCAAGCTCATGGAGGAGGGGTATCGGTCTTTAGTTGCCATTGACGGCATCGACGATAAAAAGGCTGAAAAACTCTATGATGGGGATATCTGTTCGGCAGCGGAACTTTCAGCAGCTGTTGCTGAAGATGTAACCGCGCTTATTGATGGCATTGATACAGACGCGGCGCTGATACTCATTAAAAAGGCTGCAAAAGTTGCTGCCGTTTTTGCCGAAGAAGCTGAGCGACAGAGGCAAGAAAAGGCCAGTGCTGAAGGGCAGGCTGAAGAGGCAGAAGTTGCACAGGGTGAAGCTTCCGAAGAGGTTGCTGTTCAGCCGGCGGCTGAAGAAAAAGTTCACGAATAGGTGGAGTAATTTTTTGGCGGAATTTTGAATGGTGTCGCAGAAAAGTGGCGCAGACAAGGTGTTCGGTAGTATGAAAAATTGGTTAGAGAGAAACTAAAACAGTATTTGAATCGATGTGGGGCTCTAGGGAGCTTCATGGCTATATAGGCGGGAGTTTGTGAAATGACGGTTAGGGTTTACGAGTTGGCGAAAGAAGCTGGGATGGACAGTAAAGAGCTTGCAGCAAAGCTTCAAGAGCTTGGTTATGATGTCAAGGCGTATAATTCAAGTCTGGATGATGGTGTTGCCGAAGAAATTCGCCAGAAGTTGATGAATGTTGAAGCAAAAGTTCAGGAAAAAAGAATTCAGACCAAGGGTACGACGACCATCATAAGGCGTCGTAAGAAGTCCGTCGAGAGTCTGGATGCCCTTGTTACCGAAGAAACACCGGTAGAAGAAGAAACTCCAGTCGAAGATAAACAGGAACAAATAATAGCAGAAGCAGAAGCTCAAGCAGGGGCAGACGTTGAAACGGCTGAGGGTGTTGATGAAACAGCGGAACAGACTGTTCCGGAGAACGTTGTTGCGGAGGCTACAGTTGAGGAGACGGCTCATCCCGAAGTGACTCCTGTTGTCGAGCCGGAAATAGAAGCGGTACTGCCGACAGCATCTGTGGAGATTGAAGATGAAACAGTCGTTGCTGACGCACCTGAGGCCGAAGATAGTTTTGATGAAGGCGATGATGCTGATGAAGATATATCTGTTAAAATAAAAACCCCTGTTGCATCACGAAAAGGATTGGCTCGGGTTATAGCTCGCTCAGCCATAATTTTTCCAGTTGAGGAAGAACGTAGCAAACAGGTTCCGAAAAAGGTCTTTAAGCCGAAGCCCAAAAAGGCGGTTGCTGAAACCAAACCGGCTGATAGAAGTGACATTGTAGTCGCTACGGATGTTACCGATGATGCATCGGGGGGAGGCAAGGGAAAGAAAGGTAAACGTTTTGTCAAGTTTACTCACCATGCCGAGCCTGGAGTCCGGAATAAGAAAGGCGCTGTAGGGAGGAAGAAAGGCTATGGAGACGTCGATATGGAAGACGTCGCAATGGCTGGCGGACGCTTTTCTGCGGCTCTGCGCGTAGGTCGTGGCGGAGGCCGGGGCGGCAAGAAAAATAAGGGTGGGGGCGGTGACGAGAGTGTTGGAGAAACCAAAGCCATTAAGATGCGTATCAAGGTTTATGATTCAATCTCCATTGGAGATTTAGCTCACCGGATGGGTGTTAAGGTTAGTGAACTAATTGCCAAACTGATGAGTCTTGGTGTTATGGCAACAGTTAACCAGTCGTTGGATCTTGACACAGCCACTCTTGTGGCAACGGATTTTGGATATGAGGTTGAACAGGGCAAAACGGAAGAGACAACGATTATTTCGTTTGATGAACAAGAGAGCGGTGGCGAAGAGTTGCCTCGTCCTCCTGTTGTCACAGTCATGGGCCATGTCGATCATGGTAAAACCTCTATCCTTGATGCAATCCGCAATACGGAGGTTGCTGATGGTGAGGCTGGCGGTATTACCCAGCATATTGGCGCCCACTATGTACATTCTGTGCATGGCGATGTTGTTTTCTTGGACACACCAGGACATGCTGCTTTTACCGAAATGCGCTCCAGAGGTGCAAAGGTAACAGATGTTGTCGTGCTTGTTGTTGCTGCTGATGACGGTGTAATGGATCAAACAAAAGAGGCAATAAATCATGCAAAGGCAGCGGATGTTCCTATTGTTGTTGCTATTAATAAGATAGATAAGGACGATGCCGACCCAATGCGGGTTAAGCGCGAACTGGCTGAATTTGAACTCGTGCCGGAAGAGTGGGGCGGATCTACAATTTTTTGTGAAGTCTCAGCTAAAAAGAACATTGGTATTGACGAACTTCTTGAGCAGATAATTCTACAGGCCGAAATTCTTGAACTGAAGGCCGATCCAAATCGTAAGGCTAAAGGCCGCGTTGTTGAGGCGCATTTACATAAAGGTCGCGGCCCATTGGCCACCATATTGGTTCAGGAAGGAACTCTGCGAGTTGGTGATTGTTTTGTTGTGGGTATACACTCTGGTAAAGTCCGTTCGTTGCACGATGACAAGGGTAACCAGATTGATGAGGCCGGACCGGCCTTCCCCGTTGAGGTGCAGGGCTTAGGCGGTGTGCCAATGTCTGGCGATGAGTTTGTTGTCGTCACCGATGAGAAAATGGCTAAAACCGTCAGTAATCAACGCCAGATGAAATCAAGAGAGAGTTTGCTGGGGCAAACAACTAAAATTTCTCTCGATAACCTCTTTGATAAGCTGCAGGAAGGCGAGATTAAGGAACTTAATGTATTGTTGCGATCTGACGTACAGGGCACACTGGAGGCCTTTTCTAAGGCTTTAGCCGATCTGGGGACAGATGTTGTGCGTGTTAAAGTGCTGCACGAAGGAACAGGAACAATTACTGACTCTGATATCTTGCTTGCCGCGGCATCGAATGCGATAATTATTGGGTTTAACGTTCGGCCAAGCAGTAAAGTCAGGGACTTTGCCGCCAGTGAAAATGTTGATTTACGTTTTTATGACGTTATATATCACGCCCTTGATGATATTCGCGGAGCTATGGTTGGTATGCTTGACCCGACATATGAAGAGAGAGTTATTGGGTCGGTAGAAGTTAGAGATACCTTTGGTGTTCCAAAAATCGGCACAATTGCCGGGTCATATGTTCTTGATGGTAAAGTAGAACGAAGTGCTCAAGTACGATTGATTCGAGAAGGCATTGTGATTTTTACCGGGAAAATATCCTCGTTACGCCGCTTTAAGGATGATGTTAAAGAGGTGAAGACCGGCTTTGAGTGTGGAATTGGCATCGAAAACTTTCATGATATTAAGAGTGGCGACACCATGGAAATTTTTGTTATGGATGAGGTTGCAGGGGTATTGTAAAATCTTACGATCCCCAAAAAAATAATTTTTACGGTATAAAGCTTGATATG
The DNA here is from genome assembly GCA_015231515.1 of Desulfobulbaceae bacterium. Lineage (NCBI taxonomy): Bacteria > Pseudomonadati > Thermodesulfobacteriota > Desulfobulbia > Desulfobulbales > Desulfobulbaceae > Desulfobulbaceae bacterium. The sequence continues at coordinate 9,679 of JADGBM010000064.1, read as the reverse complement.
GTAGCACGGAAAAAATCAAAAACGCAGTATTCGCTACCTGAGCTCGGCCAGGCGACGGGCAAAAAAAGACCTGCCCGTGTGGCTGAAACAATACGAACTTTGCTGGCAGAGTTGTTGCTGCGCAAGGTTCGTGATCCGCGTGTTTATGGAACCTCCCTGTCAGGCGTTGATATGACTCCTGATTTGCGCACGGCAGTTATTTATTTTTGTTGTCCTGAAGGTCAAGAGGCTGATGTCCAGGAAGGTCTGGACAGTGCCCAGGGTTTTTTACGTACCCAGTTGGCCAAATCACTAACCCTGCGTTATATGCCGACGCTCGTGTTTAAACATGACTTGTCGATAACCCATCACAGTGAAATGGGTAAGATATTCAGAGAGATAGAAGATGAGCGGCGATCAACTAAACAAGATAGTTGAGACGATACAGGCAGCAAAAGCTATCGTACTCGCGACCCATGTCTTTCCAGACGGGGACGCGCTAGGTGCGCTGATAGGCTTTGGTCATATTCTTGAGGGCCTTGGCAAAAAAGTAGTTCTGTACTCTGATGAATCTGTGTCGTATTTGTATGATTTTTTGCCAGGTTCTGAAAAAATTGTGACTACGCTGCCGTCCTCCAGTGAAGTTGACTGTGCAATTGCCCTTGATTGCGGCGACCAGTTCAGGCTTGGCAAGATCCTTGGTGATCTCCTGAAAATCGAACCGCTTCTGGTGATAGATCACCATACTGGGCATAAGAAATTCGGTGATCTGCGCTGGGTAGACTCCAGCCGCTCTTCAACCGGAGAGATGGTTTTTGAATTGGGGAAACTGCTTGGAGCAGATTTAAGCAATGAAGCAGCCTTTTGTCTGTACACGGCAATTGTTTCAGATACCGGCTCATTTAAATATGCCTCAACGTTGCCCAGAACAGTTGAGATTGCCGGAGAGCTTGTCCGTAAGGGTGTTAATCCTGAGATTGTCGCAGGGAAGTTATTTGATAATTTCACCGAAAGTCGTTTGCACCTGCTACAGTCCGTATTGTCTACCTTGGAACTGTTTTGTGATGGTCGATTAGCCATTATTACCGCTACAAAGAAAATGTTTGAAATAACCCAGGCTTTACCTGAAGATTCGGAAACATTTATTAACTATCCACGAGCATTGTGCTCAGTGGAGATTGCGGTTTTCTTGAAAGAGGCCAATGGACTCATTGGTGTGAGCATGCGGTCCAAGGGTGATCATCACGATGTTGCGGAGATTGCCAGAAAACTTGGTGGTGGTGGTCATAGAAAGGCGGCTGGCTGTAAGTTTAAAAAAAATGAGACGCTGAAAGAGGCACGAGAGATGCTTTTTAACCTTTTGTTGCCGTTGTTTGAGTGAGTTGATGGGCGACGATTTTGAGGGGGGAGTATTCCTGATCGATAAACCGGTTGGGCCATCTTCGTTTCGGATTGTTCAGTTAATACGAAAAGCGCTGCAGATAAAAAAGGTTGGTCATACCGGTACGCTTGATCCTTTTGCCTCCGGGTTGCTGATAGTCTGTGTTGGCAGACCTGCAACACGAATGATTTCGCAGTTGATGGCTGGCGACAAGCTTTACGAAGCTGTCTTACAGCTTGGTGTTGAGACGGATACGCTGGATACTGAGGGTCAGATTATCTCTGTGCAGCCGGTAGGTTCACTGACCGCCTCAGATGTTGAGAACTGCCTGGCAAAATTTCGTGGTGCGCTACTGCAAGCCCCGCCCGCCTTTTCAGCGGCTAAGTACAAAGGCAAGCCACTGTATCACTACGCCAGAAAAGGCGTGATGATCGAAAAAGAACCGCGACCGGTCTTTATACGAGAGCTGCGATGTCTGGCTCTAGAGGCCGAGCAGATGGTTATTCGTGTTCGGTGCGGAAAGGGTACGTACATACGAACTCTGGCCTCCGACATTGGTAAAGCGCTCGGCTGTGGCGCCCATCTAACAGCCTTGCGCCGCCTTGAAAATGGGCCGTTTTGTGTTGATGGTGCCCTGCCTGGAGCAATGCTGGAGAGTAAGGAGCAAGCCAGAGATGCCTTGCTGGCAAACTATCTTTCTGTTGAACAAGCCAGTCGGCTGACTAACAGTGAAAAATTGGTTGTTTCGTCGTGAAGTTACTTAGCACTTTCAGCCCGCGCCACCGGGCTTTACAATGTAAGTATTTAATAACTAGTATAAACGATTGGGCCGGGACGGCCGGCATAAAAAATGATGGAGGTCAAACGTGACACTGGAAGCAGACAAAAAACAAGAAATTATTAAGAAATTTGGTAAAACTGAAAATGATACAGGTTCTTCTGAGGTTCAGATTGCCCTGTTAACCTACAGAATTACCTATTTGACTGAGCATTTTAAAGGTCATAAGAAGGATCACCACTCACGTCGCGGCTTGTTGAAACTCGTTGGTCAAAGACGTCGACTGCTTAATTATCTGAAAAGCAAAAGTGTTGATCGGTATCGTGCGGTTATCCAGGAGCTTGGTATCAGAAAGTAAGTTTCCGACAATGGCTTAAGTCGACACCACTATCGTTTTTACGATACCACTACTTAGCACCGGGCTCATGTGAGCCCAGTGCTTTGTTTTTTTTGCTGGGCAAGGTTTGTTGCAAATGGCCTTCTAAGGCATAACGCCGCTATGATCGAAATAGGTCGAACAGTAGACGGCAAAGAGGAGAAATAATGTATAAAAAAGTAGAAGCAGAAATTGGCGGAAAAACGCTGGCCATTGAATCTGGCAAAATCGCCAAACAGGCAAGCGGTTCAGTAGTCGTAACGTATGGGGAAACAGTCGTTTTGGTTACAGCTGTTGCAGCCAGAGAGGCTCGACCAGATGCGGGATTCTTCCCTCTCACAGTCGAGTATCAGGAACGTTTTTATGCTGTTGGTAAAATTCCGGGGAGCTTCTTTCGCCGTGAAATTGGCCGTCCTACAGAAAAAGAAGTTTTAACCTGCCGTTTTATTGATCGGCCATTACGCCCCCTGTTCGCCGATGGTTTTATGAACGAAACACAGATCATCGCCACAGTGCTGTCAATGGATCGCCAGAATGATCCTGATGTGCTGGCTATTGTTGGTGCCTCTGCCGCTTTAACTATATCCAATATTCCATTCCTTGGCCCCATTGCCGGTGTCCGTGTCGGGCTTGTTGATGGTCAGTTTATCCTTAATCCAACTAAAGATCAGCTTGATGTATCTCGACTGGATTTGATTGTTGCCGGTTCCCGTGATGCAGTTGTGATGGTTGAGGGTGAGGCCGATAATCTGTCAGAGCAAGAGATTCTTGATGCGATTTATTTTGGTTTTGACGGGTTGCAGCCACTTCTCAATATTCAGGATGAACTGCAAGGCGCACTTGGAAAACCAAAAATGGTTGTTGTTGCGCCTCAGATTGATGCGGCCCTCAGCGCCAAAATTGCCGAAATTGCTACTGCTGGCATTCGTGAAGTAACTAAAACTAAGGATAAATTAGAGAGAGGGGAGCGTTTTCACGAACTCGAAGAAAAAATCCTGGCAGAGTTGGCAGAAGCAGAGGAAGAGTATTGTCCTCAAGCGGCAAAAGAGGCGCTTTACTCTCTTAAGAAGACAGTTATGCGCGGTCAGATAGTTAATGACAAAACCCGTCTTGATGGTCGTCGATTTGACGAAGTGCGCCCCATTAGTTCAGAGGTCGGAGTGCTGCCAAGGGCCCATGGCTCAGCCCTGTTTACCCGTGGTGAAACGCAATCTATGGTTACCACAACTCTGGGAAGCGGTGATGATGAGCAACGAGTGGAGTCTTTGTACGGTATGGAATTTAAAACCTTTATGCTCCACTACAATTTCCCGCCATTTTGTGTTGGTGAGGCGCGTTTCTTGCGCGGTCCAAGCCGCCGGGATATCGGTCACGGAGCACTGGCAACCAGGGCAATAAAGGGTGTATTGCCGGATCATGATTCGTTCCCATACACAATTCGAATTGTCTCAGAAATAATGGAATCAAATGGTTCCTCGTCTATGGCGTCAGTGTGCGGCGGTATTCTTTCCTTGATGGATGCCGGAGTACCGATTAAGCAGCCAGTTTCCGGCATCGCCATGGGTCTGATCAAGGAAGGCGACGATGTTGTTGTTTTGTCTGATATTCTTGGTGATGAAGACCATCTTGGAGATATGGACTTTAAGGTAACTGGAAGTGCCGATGGCATTACGGCCCTGCAGATGGACATCAAGATCGATGGTGTGTCCAAGGAGATAATGAGCACCGCCCTGTCTCAGGCTCGTGCCGGTCGGCTTCATATTCTTGGGGAGATGAATAAGGCAATCGATCACCCTCGGGGTGACATTTCTGAGCACGCGCCTAAAGTCATCATTCTGCAGATTAACCCTGATAAGATCCGCGATCTCATCGGCCCTGGTGGCAAGATAATTAAGGCACTTTCTGCTGAGTATGATGCCAAGATCAACGTCGATGATAGTGGCGAGGTGAAAATATTTGCCTCCGACGGCACAACTGCCAAGGCCCTTGAAAATGCAGTAATGGCAATTTGCGCTGAGCCGGAAATTGGTGCGGTATATGAAGGTACGGTCGTCAAAATTGTTGATTTTGGCGCCTTTGTGCAGATTTTGCCAGGCACCGATGGCCTTATTCACATCTCTGAACTTGAGAATAAGCGAGTCGAGAAGGTAACTGATATCCTCAAGGAAGGTGATACGGTAAAGGTAAAAGTTCTTGATATTGATCAGCGTGGTAAGATCAGATTGAGCCGTAAAGCTCTTTTAAGCGAGTAGCTTGCTGCTGCAATCTGTGTATAATAAGACTATTCTTGACAACCAATTACGGGTTGTTACAGAATATATTCCTTCCAATACGGTTTCTGTAGGCGTTTGGGTTGATGTGGGCTCAAGAGATGAGTCTCTCTCTTTGAACGGCTGTGCTCATTTTGTTGAGCATATGCTGTTTAAAGGGACGTCTAGCCTGGATGCCAATGAAATTGCCAAAGAGTTGGACAGCCTGGGAGGGATGTCCAACGCCTTTACTTCTAAAGAAACAACCTGTCTGTACGGAACAGTGCTTGAATCCCATGTTGATCAGCTTGTTACCATCTTGGCGGATTTGTTGCAGCATTCGCTTTTTTCTGTAACAGAGTTTGAAAGGGAGCGGCAGGTCGTGTTGCAGGAAATCAGCATGGTCGACGATACCCCGGAAGACCAGATACACGATCACCTTGCCGCCACTGTTTGGCGGAGTCACCCCCTGGCCTGGCCAGTTTTGGGCACAGCCCAAACTGTTTCGAATCTTACCGCAGTCGACCTGATTGACTTTGTGAAACGTTTTTATACTGCTGACCGTATTGTTATTGCCGCCGCAGGAAATGTTGAGCATAGCTCTTTTGTTGAAACGATTGCAGCCTCATTTGGTGAGCTTGCTACGGCTGCGCAATCCCCTCAAGTTTATAGACTGCCTCCGGCTCACATGAGTGCCCGGGATATTGTCTACACCAAAACTCTTGAACAGGCCCACCTGCTGTTTAGTGCATATTGCCCACCAGGGAATGATCCGGCCAGGTACCAGCTGGCCCTGTTAAATGTCCTGCTGGGTGGAAATATGAGTTCAAGGCTGTTTCAGGAGCTGCGTGAGCAAAAAGGGCTTGCCTATTCGATCTATTCGTTTGTAGATGCAATGAGTGATGCCGGGACGTTGTCGATTTACGCAGGGGTTGGACCTCAAAATATTGAAGAGGCCAGCACCATGATTTATGACGTGGTTGCGGGTGTGAAAAAAAATATCACCCGCGATGAAGTGGACCGGGCGCGTAATTATGTCAGGGCGGGGATGTATCTTGCTTCGGAGAGTATGGAAGCGCGCATGACCAGGTTGGCCAAAAACGAGTTTTATTTTGATTGCTATTATACCCTTGAAGATGTTGATGCCGCTCTTGTCAAGACCTCACGTAAGGATGTTCTGGCCGTTGTGGAAGAAGTTTTTGCACAACCAATGACCTCTGTTGTCTTGGGCCCGGTTGAAGGAACTGCCGCATGAGCAATGTGCAGATAGTGTTATTCCGGTGGCTCGATGATGCTTACAGTAACGATCTGAAGGTGCCGTCTTACCAAACAGAGTTAGCCGCAGGTATGGATGTGCAGGCCTGCGTCAACAGCCCCGTTGTGCTTGAACCGGGCGCCATAACCCTTGTGCCAACTGGTTTTGCCGTTGCCATCCCAGCGGGCTATGAACTACAGGTTCGGCCTCGAAGTGGTCTGGCGATAAAGTACGGGGTGACGGTTGTCAACGCTCCCGGAACTATTGATGCCGATTATCGAGGTGAAGTTAAGGTCGGACTGGTGAATTTAGGAAGGGAGCGCTTTGTGGTAAACCGTGGTGACAGGGTTGCCCAACTGGTTCTTGCACCGGTCACAACAGCGCAGCTGAAGGTAGTTGCTGTGTTGCCGGAAACAGCCCGTCAGGCCGGGGGCTTTGGGCATACTGGTCTGTAATGCCTTAGCAAACATATCGAAGTCGGAGTTTGTGCCCTGTTGTAAGGCACTTATTGCCGGTTTATCCGGATTAGGAATTATTATGCGGTTTAGTGTTCTGGGGAGCGGCTCAAAAGGTAACGCAACTTTTGTTGAATCCGGAAAAACTTCCCTACTGATAGATGCAGGATTTTCGGGTGTTGAAATAGAAAGGCGTATGGAGTCAATCGGCGCTGACCCTGCCTCTCTGGCCGGAATTATTGTTACCCATGAGCATAGTGACCATGTTAAAGGGCTTGGCGTGCTGGCCAGGAAATTTAAGATCCCGGTTTATGCCAATCGCCCGACATGTGAGGCTGGGGGCAAATATTTTGAGAAAATTCCGGAGTTCAGGGAGTTTCAGACCGGGGTTACGTTTTTTCTGAATGGGCTAACGGTTCATCCTTTTGCCATTAATCATGATACCGCCGATCCAGTTGGTTTTACTATTGATGACGGTACGACAGCACTTGGTTACTGCACTGATACGGGCATGGTTTCGCGCCTGATTCATCACCATTTATCCCAATGTGACAGCTTAATCCTTGAGTGTAACCATGATCTTGAGATGCTACGCAACGGCTCATACCCACCTTTTCTGCAGCAGCGCATCCGCTCTAAAAATGGTCATCTGGCGAATCCGGAGGCCGTAGAATTCATAAAGAAGCTGGTTGGCCCACAACTTTCCCGGGTTGTTCTGGCACATATCAGTGAATCTAATAATTGTCACCGTCTTGTGAGTACCACCGCCAACAGTTTACTTGAAGAGTTAAAGCTGACCCCCCGATGTTCGCCTACCTTTACGATTAATATCGCCACTCAGAACCAGCCTACCGAGCTGTTTCGGGCCGGCTGATCAATCTATTCGAAAATTATTTGCCGTGCTCTGTGTCACTGAGAAGTGCCACTGAGATTTGCGGATATCGGTGGTTTTCTCCAGCCTGGAGAGAACATATAGACGATAATTGGGCCGGCTGAAAAGGCCGCAGGGGTCGCAAGAAATGCGAAGATCGAACCGAGGCCAATGCAGGATAGCATTTCTGTCAGGGTCATGGTGGTGAGTATCTTGTTGAAATGGATCCAGTTGATACGAAAAGAGCACATTAGAAGTGAGGCGGCAACAAGGGTGGCCAGACTGAGCCATGGCTGCGCAAAGAAAATACTTGCCACCACCAGCCAGGCACCGGCTGGACTGGGCATACCACGAAAAAACCCTTTAGGTGTGATGTTTTTGGAGCGACCATAGTCATAAAGACGAAAGAGTGTTGCAGCAAAATAGATGGTGCCCAGCAGGCAGGATAGGGGGGAGGCATCGTTAATAGAAATCACCAGAGCGGCAGGTGCACATCCGAAGCTTACCATATCGGCAATGGTATCAAACTGGCCGCCAAATCTGCTTGAGACACCAAGTTTTCTGGCAACGGCGCCATCAAATAAGTCACATAACATGGCAACAAAATTGATAGTGGCACCAAGGCCAACCTTGCCTTGATAAGCGCACCAGATGGTGAAAAAGCCTCCTGCCAGGTTGCCTAAGGTGAGAAACTGAGGAATGGCAACCTGGATGGTCGTTTTAACCTTATTCGGTAGGAGTCGTATGCTGACAGATATAGTAGCCAGAACGACAGCGGCCCAGATTAGGAAATTACCGATATGGCTGAGCCATGGCCATGAGCAGAGAATGGCCATGGCAAAAAAAAGTTTGGATAGATTCTGTGCGAAGGCTTTTCTTTTGCCAAAGAGATTTGCGCCTTCAACCTGGGCGCCGCGTAAAAAGGTAGAAGCAACATCGAGACTGAAGAGGATGGCCAGGCCGGATTTATGGATGCTGGGCCAAAAAAGAACAAGGGTGCTGTAGGTGATCAGTTTGTCAACGATAGGGTCAAGAATTTTGCCCTGATCGCTAACCTGATTGGTTTCACGGGCCAGAGCCCCATCAACAATATCAAAAATGATAACAACGGTGACGATAAAACTGGCCAGCCACCCCCATAACTGCCAGGGTGTCCCCGTTGTGGCTGCGAGGTCATAACGATATATCCAGAATAACCAGCCTGGGAAAAAAAATACCAGCCGACCAAGGGTTATCTGATTTGGGGAGATGCCAAGGTCGTAGCCAACCCAGCGGACAAATCTGCTAAAGAGTATTTTGTGCATTAAGTGAAACAGATCCTGGAAAATGTGAAAAAGTCAGTGGCCATCCGAGAATACGTGACTGTTGCTATAAACCGCAAGAGCTACAGGTCTTAGGTGATATTCCATTTGAGACTATTTTGCAAGGTCAGAACGGCTACCAGGAACTCTTAACGACGATTTGTTTCATAGATTCGCGGTATATGTCGTCTGGGTAACGCGTGGTAAGTGTAACAATGTAAGAGCCGGGTGTTTCGTAAATATGAACCGGGTCGAGTTGACTTGATACCTCTCCATCGCCAAAGTCCCACTCCACAGATTTATAGGCGAAATCGGGATGGTGTACAGGCTTGAAAGTCACCTTGAGCGGTGCCTGCCCTTTCGGGGGATCGGCGGTAAAATGAACTGGTGGTATTTCATTGTCGGCATCGGCACTGTTAAGATTTAAAAAACTTTCTCCTTTAAATCCAAGAACTTGTACTGGGACAGAACTGTTTTTTTGCGAACCATTTCCCAGTTGACCGTAGTTATTTCTCCCCCAGGCCCAGACACTGCCGTCTGACTTAACAGCTACAGAAAACATGGCTCCGGCCGCCACAGCGCTAACCTGACGCAGGCCGACAACTTGAACAGGACTGGCCTGATCAGTGGTAGTTCCATCACCCAGTTGGCCGTAGTTATTTCTGCCCCAGGCCCAAACACTCCCGTCCGATTTCAAGGCCAGAGTATGGCTGTCAGTATCAATGGCGTTAATATTGGTAAGGCTGTTTAGGTGCACAGGTTCCGGCCTGCTTTTGGTGGAACCGTCTCCGAGTTGACCTTCGTGATTGTATCCCCATGTCCACAGGCCACCATCGGCATCGAGTGCCACGGTATGGTTATCTGCGGATATGCTGGAAAGGCAGGAGAACATCGATGCCGGCACAGGATCTTTATGTGTTTCTTGAGTGTCGATCCCCAGTTGACCAAAGTTGTTTTTTCCCCACGCCATCAGGCTGCAATCGTATTTGTAGGCAAAAAAACTCGAGAGCCCGACACCAATACCGGCAACATCT
>JADGBM010000063.1 GCA_015231515.1 Desulfobulbaceae bacterium | reverse complement strand
AAAAGGGCATGCTTGTTTGGGGGGGTAAGGTAATACATATAATTGGCGGTTAGCGTGGGTGTCAAGAATAAAGATTTGACCCCCTATACCCATGATTTGTACATAAGATAAAAAATCCCCTGAGTCCCCTTTGCAGGGGGATTCAGGGGGATTTTGTGATTTAGCACCTGTTTTTGGGTGTGTCAGTTCATGAATCACAGTCCTATTTCTACACAGCCCTCATAATCTTTGAGGCTTGAACTATGTGCCAGGGGTAAATAGAATCAGGACTTCAAGGTTTGGAGAGCCAGGAAACATGTCAATCGGTATAATGCGGCTGATAGTGTAGCCGTGTGTTTGCCACTGATTAACTGAATCAGGAATTTGATTAACGCCGCAGAATATATGAAGTACTTTTTGTGGGAATCGTTTGCTGAGAGCAGCTATAACTCCTTCGGATGGCCCTTTACGTGGTGGGTCGAGTATAATTGATTCTTTACTTTTTGGTGGGCGGAGATCTTCAATGGATTGGAGGGTAATGCGTTGTGCCTTAAAATTAATATTGCTTGAGGAGGGGTTTAATTTACTGTTAAGTATTGCTGATCGGATTGAAGGACCTTCAGCATCAATGCCTAACACGTTTTTATATAAAGACGACAGGTGATGACTGAAAAGACCGTAACCGCAGTATAGATCGATCAGGGTTTCGCTCGTAACGGGGTTGAGTTCCTGTCGTACTATCTCAAGCATTCTTGGTACTATGGATTCGTTGACCTGTGAAAAAGAGGTCGGGTGATACGAATATCTTGATTCTAGGTGAGTAACCGAAAGATTCCCTTTGCCGAACAGCTTTTTAAAATGCAGGAGGTCGGCGGGTTGACGTTCTTCAAGATAATAGTCAGACTTGCTAGGATCCAGGTAAATAAAGGCCGAGGTGATAGATGTATTGAGGTTCTGAAGATGATCGGCGATAATTTTCAGCTTACGAACAATCGGTCCGTTCATGGTGTCAACATTGAAAATGACAGCCTGTTCAGAATAACCACCTCGAATAATTAAATAGTTAAGATGGGTGGCCAATAGTTTGAATGATTGTTCGCTGATTTTTTCCTGCAAAAATTTGTAGATAAGTCCGTGAATCTTTGGTTCAAGGGGCGATTCTACGAAGGGTTTATTTTGAGGTGTTTTGTCACCGGAAAGCAGTTGAAGGATTGAACCTTTGTAAACGGCTCTCCTTTTGGAGGTTGTGCGGTAATGACGAGGTTTTGGAGAGCCGATAACCGGCTCGGGCTGTCCTGCTAATTTGAAATATTTCCAGAACGCCTTAAGCGCTTTATCTTTAATTGCCAGCTCATCGGGATAAGTGAGGTGGGCAAGTGGCGCATTTTGCAATGTGGTTGCAGCTACAGGCCTTGTTGGTGGTGGTATAAGGTCTTTTAAGAGGCCTGCAAAAGTAACCCGTGTTTTGGAACTTACCTGAGTCGGTCGATTCTGTGCCGATCTGTTGGCCTGCAGTTGTGCGGGTGTCATTATTGTTGTTTCTTTAAGCTGTCAGATGCTAGGCGGCCTGCTTAACAGCAGCAGAATTGGCGCCTGAGTCAGTGATGTCAAGAGATTCAAGATAGTCGTCAAAGGACATCATTACGTCTACAAAGCCGTCTGGCTTAAGCTCGATTATCCTGTTGGCAACCGTAGAGGCAAACTGATGGTCATGGCTGGCAAAGAGAATAACTTCCGGAAATGCAATCAGGCCATTATTTAATGCTGTGATAGATTCCAGGTCAAGATGGTTGGTTGGTTCGTCCAAAATTAATGCGTTGCCGCCGACCAGCATTGTCTTGGAGAGCATGCAGCGCACTCGTTCGCCTCCAGAGAGAACAGAAGTTTTTTTCATGGCTTCTTCTCCGGAAAAGAGCATTTTCCCAAGAAAACCTCGAAGAAAGCTCTGATCTGATTTAGGCGGGGCGTATTGACTGAGCCAGCCGACCAGATCAAGTTCCGGATTTTCAAAGTAGGCGCTGTTCTCCATTGGGAAATAGGCCGTTTTCATGGTAACTCCCCATCTGAAAGTGCCACTGTCGGGTTTAATTTCTCCAGCAAGAACTTGAAAGAGGGTTGTTTTGGCAAGACTGTTTTTCCCAACAAATGCGATCTTGTCGCCTTTGTTGACAGTAATGGTGAGATCTTTAAACATTGACACACCATCAACAGTTTTAGAAAGTCCATCAATTTCAAGTATAACGTCGCCACAGGTACGCTCTGGCAGGAAGACAATGTAGGGATATTTTCTTGAGGAAATGGGCATATCCTCGATGGTAAGTTTCTCTAGAAGTTTCTTTCTGGAGGTCGCCTGTTTTGCCTTTGAGGCATTTGAGCTAAAGCGTTGAATGAAATCTTTGAGTTCTTGAGCCTTTGCAGTTGTTTTTTTGTTTTCGCTCTCTTTTTGGCGGAAATGAAGTTGGCTCGCTTCAAACCAGAAATCGTAGTTGCCGACGTAAACTTGGATTTTTCCATAATCAATGTCCGCCATATGGGTGCAGACTTGATTTAAGAAATGACGGTCATGGGAGACAATAATTACGGTGTTTTGGAAACGGGCCAGAAAATCTTCAAGCCAATTTATTGTTCGAATATCAAGATGATTGGTAGGTTCGTCAAGAAGGAGAATGTCGGGGTTGCCAAAAAGAGCCTGGGCAAGAAGAACGCGTACTTTGTCGCCCCCTTCGAGTTCTTTCATCTTCTGATGACGCATATTCTCGGGGATCCCAAGGCCGCTAAGAAGAACCGCCGCCTCAGATTCAGCCTCGTAACCGTTCAGTTCGCCAAACTCAGCTTCAAGTTCACCTGATCGAATACCGTCTTCGTCTGTAAATTCTGCTTTTGCGTAGAGTGCCTCGCGCTCAGCCATAAGTTTATAGAGTTTTTTATGGCCCATTATCACTGTGTTAAAAACAGTTTCTTCGTCAAAGGCGAATTGGTCCTGGCTGAGAGTAGCAAGCCGTTGTCGTGCCCCAAGAGAGATACTGCCTTTGTCCGGACTGATTTCACCCGACAATATTTTCAGAAAAGTCGATTTTCCAGCACCGTTTGCACCAATAAGGCCGTAACAGTTGCCGGGGGTGAACTTTATGTTAACGTCTTTAAAAATAACTCTTTTGCCATAGGACAAGGCAATGTCAGTTGCAGTGATCATGAATTTCCTTCGTATAAATAAGGGTGCACAAACGTGGTCAACGTCGTAAATAACGACTGATTTCGCAGGTAGATTGCAGGAGGTCTAAAAAGAAAAAGCCCCGCAAATTGCGGGGCTTTTAAAATGCTGAGAGATGGTGTTACAGCTGAACTACTTTGTCGGCAGCTGGTCCTTTAGGGCCATCTACTACCTCAAAGCTAACTCGTGCACCTTCTTTAAGGGATTTAAACCCTTCTGCCTGAATAGCTGTGTGGTGAACGAAAATGTCTGATCCATTATCCTGCTCAATAAAACCAAAACCTTTTGCATCATTAAACCATTTAACTGTACCTTCTGCCATCTCAAATTACTCCTTCTGTGGACAGTTCCGACAGGGAACTGCTTAATAATAATCGGCTTACATATCAACAGGATATTCAGCCTTAAGTCAGCATTGCTTATACAAAATCGCACATTTTTTGTTTTAAAAACTGTGCAGTAAACGTACTTTTTATTTGTAATTACAACTAATGACTACGTAAATATCTTTTTTATTAGCTCCTTTTTATAATAAAAGCAATGTTTTTTGATATTCATTAATTATTTTTTTAATAAAAAATAACAATTTGTTACAGAGCGAGCCGGGGATGTCGAGCGGCTTTTTGCGAGATCATCAAAGATGAAACAAAAAACGGGGCGTGATTTGAAGTGAAAATAGGCGGATCTCTAAGGATTATTGGTCTGATTGCCGCGTGCCGTTTGAACTCTTGATCTAAAAACCGACGTATTTTAGGCCTGCTCCATTTTAAGGGATGTAGAAAGTCTGTGTAGAGCCCTAAATCTGCTTGAGAGAACTTTTGTGTTTCTAAATGCACAGATTCGGTGCTGCAAACAGGCATATTAAATATGGCTAAATTCAAAAATTGAATAGTTTGGTTATGCATGATGACAAAATCCATTGTTCGTCGAGCTTCTGTCAAAGATTCTGACGGGGTGCCGAACAATAGATAGACATAGGTTGCAATTCCAGCAACGAAGAGATTGTTCAGGACCTGGGAGATTGTGGAAATCTCAATTCCTTTATCCATGGCATTCAAGACTCCTTGATCGCCGGACTCAATTCCAAGTTTAAGCATTACACATCCAGAATCACGCAGTTTCTTACAAAAACTTAAATTTAATAGATCCTTATCAATTCGGGCAAAACCAAACCAGGGAATATTGGGTGGCTCATCTGCTAAAGATTTCATCAGTGCAGGGCTTATAGCGTTGTCCAGGAAATGGAGCATGGCAGGAGAGTGTATTCTTTTGAGTCTGGCGATGTCGGCTCTTACCTGTTTAGTAGGGAGGGTACGATAGGGGTTGGCTTCAGCCTTTTCAGGGCAAAATAAACATTTGTTCCAGTAACATCCGCTCGACGCTGCATATGGAAGGGTGAACCCTGGTGAGAGGTATGTTTCAAGTGCTAAATCGCCATAGTCGGGACAATGGGCAGTAGACAATGAATTAATGCCAAAAAGATTTAAAAGCGGTTTTTCGCCGGGGCCGGGGATCAGGTGTTCAACAAGGGCTGTAAAGGGGTTTTTCCAGGCGGGGTTGCTGGCCCAAGAGGTAATTAGCCCCCCGCCTAGGATGATTGGCAGGTCTGGAGCAATTTTCTTGATAAATCCGATCATCGAAAAGGTGGTAACTGCCTGGCTTAAATAATTTAAGGAAAATCCTATGTGTGCAGGGTTGGTTTTTTCCAGGAGAGAAGTGAGTCGCTCAGAGAAGTAGGGATAAAAAATGTTGTTGTCATAGTGTTCAGCAGCCTGAAAAAGATCGCTGCTACTGATTGGTGAAAGTTGGTCTTGATAGTTAGCAAGGCTTATGGCAACACCTGGTTTTTTAATATTTTCAAGTACCCGGTTAAGGTCGACGACTGCCCTGGTGTATCGATCTGGTGATTGATAGAGTGTGGGGGTTTTTAAGGCGTTCAGGTTTTTGCCAATACTGCGGTAAGCTCGTTTGCTCCACGTATCGAGGGAGTTTAGCGGTAACTGCAAAAGAAAAAGTAACCCTTCAATATTGGCATCAAGCGTTGTGCAAGGGATATTATTGCCTTTAAGTACACCTGCTAAACGCGCTATTCCAGCAGGTGGCTCGGAAGGTTTCGCTGTGGGGGGAAAAATAAGTAGCATATTACGATAAGTAATCCAAATGCCATCGAGTTGCAAAACTAAATGTTCATCGGTGATCTGGGTTGAAATTAAATGAAAAAATTTTTCCTTATCGGCAGTATGATTTAAAACTTTAAAATTTTTTTGGATTATTGCCAAAAAAGATGTAGATTAAAGAAAGCAGATCAGTAACACGCTTGCAGTCCCTGGTATATGAGTTACGGAAGACTCACCAGCAAATCCAGAGAAGGAATGCACCATGACTGTAAAAATCAATGGCGATGCTATCAGCATCCTATCCCGCCACAATTTTTCCAAGAATGTAAATTCGCTGTCTGATTCGGTTGAAAAGCTGTCATCAGGATTGCGAATTAATCGCTACTCAGATGATCCTGCTACCTCCGTAATTGCCAGCCAGTTAAACACGCAAGCAATTTCTCTCGGCCAGGCTGTTCAAAATGCAAATGAAGCTGTCACTGTTATGCAAATTATTGATAATTCACTTTCAGAGGCAGTTGATATTGTCAACACCATCCGTACGAAGGCTGTTCACGGAGCCCAGGATGCCATGACAAATTCGACCCGATCTGTACTTCAACAGGATATCAATACTCTTCTTGAAGAGCTTGATCTGATTGTTGAAACATCTGTGTACAACGATCAAAAGCTGCTTACTGGTCTATTCTCCAATAAAAGATTTCAAATAGGTGCATCTGCCAATGAAGATGTAAACATTTCTATACCCAGCTCCAAAGAGACACGAATCGGTCATTTGGGAACAGGTATACTCACCTTGTCGAGCTCTAGCGGTGGATCGGTAAATTTCGAATTTAACAATAATCTGACAGGGGAAACGCTCAGTGTTAAGTCGATGACCATATCGTATGCTAATGATGCCGCCCAAGGTATGGGAGGGGTGGCGGACTATATTAACCGTTACTCATCAGATACGGGCATCACTGCTCAAGCAGTTGTTGACTCAACGTCTTCGGCTCCAATAAGTGCTGGGGCAACGGCATCCTCTTTTACTATTAATGGTGTCGCCATTGGCGCAGTGAACGTGGCTGCCCTGGACGCTGATGGCAGCCTTGTAAATTCAATTAATGCTAAAACTACGAGTCATGGCGTAGTTGCAACTACCAGCAGCAGCGGACAGCTCTCTCTTGTCTCTACTGATGGTCGGTCCCTACAAATAACCGGCACCGGCACAATAGGTGTGACTGACGCTGAACTTTCCACCTATGGGCAGCTTACTATTTTACAAAATGGTTCATACAAGCTCAACCTGACCGATCTATCTGAAGGTTTTGCTGTCGCATTTTCTTCAAACATGAACATATCCGCCAATATAACTACGACTATTGACTCTACTTTGACCACTGGTTCAGTGTTAGGTTCGGGATCGATATTGGCACCTGGTTCAACAACTGGGATGGAACTGTCCGGTTCTGACATTGGCGCTGACATTACTACCAGCCAGACCTCTGAGCTTTTGGCAGGCTCTGTTCTGGCAAGCGGCAGTATTGTGGCCTTGGGATCTAATACTGGCGGGACAGCCACAGCTGCCAGTGACATCGTATCCCAGGATATATCGGTACTTCAATCCGGGTCTGTCTTGAAATCGGGCTCTATGATTAAAAAGGGGAGTTACCTGACTAATGATATTACCACAGCCAGCGGAACAACTTCTGCTGGGACAGTTCTGGCTGCTGATGCAACGTTAACATCTGATTTGTCGCTCGATTACGATATGCTTCTCTTAACTGGGTCTTCACTTGCATCAGGCTCTTCGTTTGCAGCTGGCTCAACCATCGGTGCCGATTTTAGCATCACAGGTACGTTAGAGGTAACGAAAACAATGTCGCTATTGGCGGGCTCCACCATAAAGAATGTTGAGGGATCAACTCTATTTTCTGCAGGCTCAACTATTGGAGGCAGTACAACAATTACAGCCTCAAAAACGATAACCCAGGAGATGACTGTTACGACAGGATCAACTCTCTCCAGTGCAACTCAGTTTGCTATAGGTTCAACGCTGGGAGGAACTTCAGTGCTTAACGGTGCGCATGTCGCAATCGAAGATATTTTTGTTGAATCTGGTTCTGTGCTTGCGGAAAACAGCCGGATCAACGGTGGGACAGTAATCACCAGTAGTTTGCAGACAACTGACGGCACTGTTACCGCTGGTAGTACACTGGCAACAGATTCTGTGACGATAGGTTCGAATGCGTTGTCAGTAAGTATGGTGTTGAAGTCGGGCTCGATTGTTGCCAGCGGTTCAACGCTTGCGGCTAACTCCAGAAATGATGCCGGTGTTCAGCTGACCGCAGAATCAATATTACGGTTAATCGATATAAATGTTTTGTCAGCGCGAGATGCCAGTACCGCAATAGTTATAGCAGATGCAGCCTTGAAAGACCTGGAAGAGATTCGGTCTGCGGCAGGTGCATATCAGAGTCAGTTTGAATCCTCAAATTCACTGTTGGGAGGTACACAAATGCAGTTATTGGAAGCACGATCAAAAATGATAGAAGTTGATTTTGCCAGTGAGGCCGAAAATCTCACTAAAATGCAGCTCCTTGTCCAGTCCAGCGCTTTTGCGCTCACCCAGGCAAACGTTGCGCCTCAGAATGTGTTTAATATTCTACAGGGTGGCGGTAGTCAGAAAATTAACGAATTTTTTATTTCCGCTGCCAATCAAAAAATTTTTAACAATTAGTGTAGCCTTACTGTAAAGGGAATGCTATGGAGTTCACTTGAGGTCGACTGGGTTGTTCCGAGTTTCCACTCAGTTTGATCGGTCGGGTGGCCGATGAGGGTCGCAATTTTTGCAGCAACGCCGGCAATATCGAGAATCGGGTGTCGTGAAAAAACCTCAGGTAAGCCGTATGTAAGATTACAGGCCAGGCATTTCCCCGGACGCTGCTTGAGAAGCAGTTTGAAGTGGAGAGTGTTGTCGGCAGGAGCTCCCACAAATTCAAGAACAATATCATAGGCCCCCTCGGAGGCATCACCGAAGAGCGCGTCAAAAAACTGATTGCTGCGGTCTTTCGGGAATAGATCGTCAAGTGCATCACGGCTGAAAATTGCTGAATATTTTTCCAACGGTACTCTCCTCGTATACAGGTTTTGTCAATAATGTATCTAGCTGTTATAACAATGAAAAACTGTCAGGCAAGGTACACTGTTAACGTGGTTCAGTCAATCCAATAAGAAAACATCGTATCATAAAAAATAAAGTTGCAGTCTCACAGAAAGACTTATACTATTGTTTCCGGCTGCCTTTGTGGGCAGTTTATAATCGCATTAAAATTCATAGTTTCCGGCCTTTGGTAATGAGTAACTACGACGAATCTAAAATAAAAACTCTCAGTTCGCTCGAACATATTCGGCTGCGTCCTGGTATGTATATCGGTCGATTGAGCAATGGTTCGCACCCCGATGACGGCATCTATATCCTTATCAAGGAGATAATTGATAACGCCGTTGATGAGTTTATTATGGGGGCCGGAAAAAGAATCGATATTAATATTGATGATACCGGCAAGGTGATTATTCGTGATTATGGCCGTGGTATCCCGCTTGGTAAGGTTGTTGAGTGTGTATCTGTTATAAATACCGGCGCTAAGTATAACACTGATGTGTTTCAGTTTTCAGTCGGTTTGAATGGCGTTGGTACAAAAGCGGTTAACGCGCTGTCTAGTAAATTCAGTGTTACCTCGTTTAGAGAGGGCAGCTTTGCCAAGGCAGATTTTGAAGATGGCGAGTTAGTCGGTAGAGATGAGGGGCGGGCTGAGGAAAAAGATGGCACCTTGATAGAATTCTATCCATCCAGAGAGATTTTTGAGGAATACACCTTCAATCTGGAATTTGTTCGTAAACGTCTCTGGCGCTATGCCTATTTGAATGCCGGTTTGCGGCTCTATCTTGGTTCGGAATGCTTTTATTCTGCCAATGGTCTGTTAGATCTGCTTGACAAGGAGATTAAAGATACCCAGCTTTACGATCCGATCCACTACAAGGATGAAACCTTTGAACTCGCCTTTTCCCATACCGATGGCTACGGGGAAAACTATTTTTCCTTCGTTAACGGTACCTATACCAATGAGGGTGGAACGCATCTTTCAGCTTTTCGTGAAGGCATCTTAAAGGGTGTCAATGAGTTCTCCGGCAAGAAGTTCTCCGGTGAAGATGTGCGAGATGGTATCGTTGGAGCTGTTGCTGTTAAGATCAGAGAACCTCTTTTTGAGTCTCAGACAAAAAATAAGCTGGGCAACACTGAAATTCGTTCAGCCATCGTCAATAGCACTCGAGATGCGGTGAGTGAATACTTGTATAAGCATACTGATTTAGCAGAGGTTTTAATCAGTAAAGTTCAGCAAAACGCCAAGATTCGCAGGGATCTGCAAAGCGTGCGGAAAGAGGCCAAAGCAAAGGCCAAAAAGGTCGCAATTAAGGTCCCGCAGTTGAAAGATTGCAAGTACCATCCCTCTAAGGATAATCCATCACAAGAGGGTCGAACAAACATGGTCTTCATAACAGAGGGACAATCAGCCTCCGGTTCGATTGTTACTGCACGTGACCCAATGACTCAAGCGGTTTTTTCGTTGAAGGGTAAACCGATGAATGTCCAAGGTCAACCGATGACGCTCTTGTATAAAAACGATGAGATGTATAATTTGATGCGGGCCTTAAATATTGAAGATTCCATCAGCGGGCTCCGTTATGACCGGGTTATTCTGGCAACAGACGCTGATGTCGATGGACTGCATATCCGCAATCTTTTGCTGACCTTTTTCTTGCATTATTTTGAAAATTTAGTGAAGCGGCACCACATTTTCATCCTTGAGACTCCAATTTTTCGTGTTCGTGATAAACATGAAACAATTTATTGTTACTCTGACAGTGAGAAAAGAGCGGCTGAAAAGAAGCTGGCCGGAAAGGGCAAAATTAAGAAAAAGGTAGAAATTACCCGCTTTAAGGGCCTCGGTGAAATTTCTCCTAAAGAGTTTAAGCAGTTTATTGGTGATGATATGCGCCTGTTGCAGGTCAGTATTGATACGCTTTCTGAAGTGCCCCGCATATTGCAATTTTACATGGGTAAAAATACTCCTGAACGTAAGGAGTATATCATGGAAAGCCTGGTGTGAGGATTCGTAAATGACCAAGGATACCGACTACGGAGAACTGCATCAGCTTTTTGATTTTAATTTTCTCGAATATACTTCTTACGTTATAAGAGAGCGGGCGATTCCCCATGTTAACGATGGTCTGAAGCCTGTTCAGCGCCGTATTATGCAAACCTTGTCCAATATGGACGATGGACGCTTTAATAAGGTTGCCAATGTTGTTGGCGAGACCATGAAACTGCATCCACATGGTGATGCCTCTATCTTTGCAGCTCTGGTAAATCTTGCCAATAAAGGCTATCTCATCGATCGCCAGGGTAATTTTGGCAATATTCTTACCGGCGACAACGCCTCAGCTGCACGATACATTGAGTGCCGTCTCTCCCCCCTTGCCAAAGAGGTAATCTTCAACAAAGATCTTACCGAATACGTTGACTCCTACGATGGGAGAATGCTCGAGCCTGTGGTTTTACCAGCTAAGATTCCGCTGCTGCTCATGCAGGGCACTGAAGGTATTGCTGTGGGTATGGCAACAAAAATTATGCCTCATAATTTTGTTGAACTGCTTGAGGCCCAAAAGGCTATTTTGAGAGGCGAAGTGTTTGAGATTTTCCCTGATTTTATACAGGGCGGCATTCTTGATGTTAGTAATTATGAAAAAGGCAATGGCCGTTTGAAGTGCCGGGCACGAATCGAAGAGGTTAATGAAAAAACCATTGTTATTCGTGAGGTGCCCTATACGACTACAACCACCTCCCTGGTTGAGAGTATTGAAAAAGCGGTTCGAGCTGGTAAAATAAAGGTTCTTAGCATTGACGATTATACCGCAGAAGAGGTTGAAATTGAGATCAAGCTGCCTCGATTGATATATGCCCAGGATACAATTCGGGCCTTGTACGCTTTTACTGATTGTGAGGTCTCGATCTCTCCGAATTTTACGGTTATTTCTGGCAACCAGCCTGTCGTTCTTAATGTAGATGATGTTCTACGTATCAATACTGAAAAACTAGTTAGTGATCTTGAGAAGGAATTAAAAATAGAGCTTGGCCGTTTACTCGAAAAACTTCACGCCCACCTGCTGGAACAGATCTTTATTGAAGAGCGTTTATATAAGCAAATTGAGGAGTGTAAAACATATGAACTGGTTGTGTCGACGGTGGACAGATCATTGGTACCATACGTTGATCGCCTCGTTCGGGACGTTTCATCTGAGGATATTGAACGGCTCCTGGAGATACGCATTAAGCGCATTTCCAGATATGATATCGATAAAAAGAATAAAGAGATTAAAGAGGTAGAAGGTAAAATAAAAAGTGTGAAAAACCATCTTAAGAACATGGTTAAGTTTACCTTGAATTACATTGATGGACTTCTCGATCGATATGGAAAAGATTACCCAAGGTGTACAGAGTTATCGACTTTTTCTGAGGTAGTGGTTCGAAAAGTAGCTATTTTAAACCGTACCTGTGGTTATGATCCCCAAACCGGCTTTCTTGGTTATCATGTTAAAGGTGATGCCGAGAACTCTTTTGCCTGTTCTGAGTACGACAAGTTTTTGCTCATTTATAAAGATGGTCTTTATAAGGTGATCAATGGCTGTGATAAACTGTTTGTCGGTCACGATTTAACTTTTGTCGGTAAGGTTGATGATGCCATGATCTTTAACATCATCTATCGCGAAGGCCAAGAAAACCTCTCTTACATAAAACGTTTCAATATGCCCAAATTTATTTTGGATAAAGAGTATCGACTCTTTCCTGCCAATAAAAATTCGAGAATTCAGTTTTTTTCTACAGGGGCTGAAACAAGAACACGTGTCTATTTTGTGCAGGCACCCAGAGCACGTTTGAACTCTGTTGAGGTGATCTTTAATGATTACTTAATTAAAGGTGTTGCTGCAAAAGGCAAACGATGCGGCAACAGAGTTGTCCGCAGAATTGTGCCCCTGGTTGATAAAGAAATAGACAACGAGAGTTCTCCACAACCTCTTCCTGGAATGTCTGAACAACCCAAAAATCCAAATTACGATATGCCAAAAACTGAAAATGAAGGGTAGTCAATATGCCTATTCATACACTAAAAGAGTTGCTGCGCGATTTTGATTCCCGGTTAAACGTCTTTGTGAAGTTATTGCTGATTTCCAGTGTATTTATCTGCCTGATTGTGCTGTTAAATGATGGCAGCCGCCTTTTTAACCAATATGTTCTTGGTATCTATTACTCTGACAGTCCTCTTGAGTATACCCATATTACAGTGAGCCCGGATGTAGATCTTGAAGTGGTTTTAAAAAGACATAATTTGTGGGACATAGAAGAGTACGATGAAATTACACCCGTGGTGCTAACCCGTTTTCCTTTGCCGAACCTTGATAAAGAAATCAGTGATCGTAAAAAGGGATTTTTTCACGCTCTTTTGCCTGCAGCATTGATTGCTCAGGCCGAAGTTGAATTGGAACGTCAGTTAATCACTGAATCAATTGCTCAAATAGGTGAAGAGGCTGCAGCAATTGATTTTGATCTGGATACAGACTTCTGGCAGAAAAACCTGTCGGGTGCTGCTGTTTCTAGACTTGTATCTATTTCAGGAAAATATGAAGAGACAAACGCTGCCTCCTTGTTGACGAAGGTAGATGTTATTCCTGTAAGTCTTATTCTTGCTCAGTCTGCAATAGAGTCCGCCTGGGGAGTTTCTCGTTTTGCTGTTAATGGTAACAATCTGTTCGGCATCTGGACCTGGGGCGAGAATGGTATGATCCCCCAAAAAAGGGATTCCGATAAGAATCATCGGGTGTCAGTTTTTGTGTCAATTCTAGACTCCGTTAGGGCATATACATTGATCATAAATAAGGTGGCGGCCTATGAGCTATTTAGAGAGATTCGAACTGAGACGCGCGATCCACTTAAACTTGCAGATGGTTTGATTAACTATTCATCGCGTCGTAATCTTTATGTTACAGACGTGAAGAACATGATCAACCAAAATAATTTGAAAAGTTACGATACCAATTCCATCGCATTTAATTGAAAGGTCATGACGATGATACGGCTTGGTAGTGCATATATGATTGGAGGGGTCGATTGATATGTTTTCTCATGTATTTAGATGTCATCTTTTCATTGTAATACTGTTGGTCTTTTTGTTGCGAGGCTATTCATTTGCAGCCACCGAAAATTCAGCTACAATTTTCATCTATCATAAGTTTGGTGAAGATAAATACCCGACAACCAACGTTGCGCTTGATCGTTTTGAAGAACAGATGCAGTTCCTGCGGGATAATTCTTATCAGGTAATTTCCTTGGCAGACTTGATTGCCTATTTAAAAAACAAGGGTGCTAAGCCGCTACCAGAAAAAACTGTCGTTATTACCATTGATGATGGCTATGTCAGCACCTACACCGGCGCCTGGCCAATTCTTAAGAAGTATCGTTATCCGTTTACTGTTTTTTTATATGTAAAAGCTGTTGATTCCGGATATAGAAACTTTCTGACTTGGGAGCAGGTCAAAGAGATGCGATCAGCGGGTGTCGATTTTCAACCTCATACCTATAGTCATCTGCGCTTGGGCAGTTGGAGTAAAGAGGTGGATGAATCTGGCTATAGAGAATGGATCTCCACAGACCTTAAGCACGGATATAAAGTTTTTGAGGCCAACCTCGGGGTTAGGCCACGTTTTTTGGCACTGCCTTATGGAGAGTATAATTCTATTATCATTGATGAAGCTCGGAAAAATGGTATGGAGGCCGTTTTCAGTCAGGATCCTGGTTCGATAAGCAGTTCAACCGATCCATATAGAGTTCCAAGAGAGCCGATTCTGGGAAATGATTGGTCGACTATGGATCATTTCAAACAGGTCCTTGATCGGGTTGATCTTCCTGTAACCGATATGTATCCGCCAATTATTCCTTTCAGGGATAATGCACCGGATAGTTTTTGTGCAACTGTGAACGATATAAATTCATTTAATTCTGGATCTTTTGGTATTTATGTGAGTGAGTTAGGCTGGAAAGCAGCGCAGGTCGAAAAGAATCGCGTCTGTATCAAAAATGAAGAGGCGTTGACAAGAAGGACAAACAGGGTTGCCATAAGTGCCCGTAAAAAGGACAGTGGCTCAACAGCAATTCATTATTGGCTGCTGATAAACCCTAGTTTGCAAGCACCTCCCGATTAGCAATATTTTTATATCCAGGCTGTCAGACCTTCATGAAATTTCAACTTATTTCTTCGGGGGATATTTTTGCAGTTTTCTTTGTAATGTTCTTCGGTGAATTCCAAGGCATTTTGCGGCCGAGGATATATTGTCATCACAGTCATGAAGAACTCTGTTAATGTGTTCCCATTCAGTACGGGCCAGCGACGGTGCTACCAGGTTCTCCGCATCAATATCCGTCAGATCGTCTGATATTTTTGTAAAGGCATTGAGAATGTCGTCAACGTCGGCTGGTTTGGCAATATATGATAATGCTCCCATTTTGACGGCGTCAATTGCAGTTGCAATACTTCCGTATCCTGTAAGTACTATGATCTTCATCTCCTGATGTGAACTAAGGGCGTCCTTAAGGAGTTCAAGTCCGTTTTTACCGGGCATTTTCAAATCAAAAATTCCCATATCAGGTTTTTGGGACTGCACTAAGCTCAAGGCTTCCTCATAATTAGCGGCTGAGAACACTGTGAAATCTCTTTTCTGCAGTGCTTTGCACAAACGATCACGGAAAAACACCTCGTCATCAACGACTAAAACAGTTTTCATTTTAACACCTACTGATTAAACGGGTTGAAAAACTAATTTCTACTTCAGTTCCTTTTTGAGGACTGGACACAATTATCAAACGGCCCCCAAAACGCTCAACGACAGATTTAGCGAGAAATAGGCCAAGGCCCATGCCGGAGCCTGGCGGTTTAGTTGTATAAAACGGTTCTGTTGCTTTAAGTAACGTCTCATCATTCATCCCTGAGCCGTTGTCTTTTACGTTAAAGACAAGGAAATTGTCATCATGCCAGCATTTGAGCTCTATTGTTGAGTCTAATTTTGGTGCAGCATCCATAGCATTTTTTAGCAAACCTTTTAGTGTTCTTTTAAATGTCTGCCGAGGTCCGTATATCTGAAAGGAACTGGATGAATTTGTAACGGAAATTGTATTCGTGGAGGCTGGTTCCATCATTGAAATAGCTTCATTAATCAGCTCCTGGGTAGAAAAGAGTTGAAATTGTTCTCCACGGTGTTCTCCTGCACCTTCGGACATCTGGTACAGAACTTCTTCACATTTTTCAATCTGACTTCTAACCAGATTTAAATCTTCACGTATCTCATCAGTATCGTCTATGTTTTTGATGGATTGGAGTAATTCTCCAGTTACCAGTTTAATTGTAGACAAGGGAGTAGAAATTTCATGGGCGGTGCCAGCTGCAAGGGTAGCAAGTGAAGCGAGTTGTTCGCTTTTAGTTTTTTCTTCTTTAAGCTGTAAAACTGTTAGATTGTGGTCAACGAGAGCAATACGAATTTTCCCGATAAAATAAACAATAAAAAATGATGTCAGGGCAAAAGCGACAAGCATCCCTTTGAGGTGGAGATCCATTTTTGTTTGAGTGTCAGTGGCAGAGGTCAGAACATCAACACAAACAGTTTTTATACTTTCAGAATCCGATGAATGGTCGGCCAGAGAATTTAAGAAAGGAAAATAAAGACTTGAGTAGCAAAAATTTGTGAAACTGGTAAGCCCCCATGACCAAAGTGATGGCATCAGGATGGCCCCGATTACAATATGTAGAAGATATAAAAAGGAAAAAGGGTTCATTACTCCGCCTGTTTGAAACAGGAGAATTGTGAGAAGGATAATGTCTGTAAATAAAACCGAGAAAAACAACCAGACGGGAAGTGAATATTTTTTTCTCTTAAGATATTGAAAAAAAATATTACTGACTGTTTCGAATAGTACAATGGTAATAACAATTGGGTAGGGTATCGTTTCATCTAAAGAAAAATCAATAAGAACGACCAGAAGAATCTGGCAGATAATTGCGCCCCATCGAAGATGGAGCAGTGAGTTGAACTCCACTGAAGAGTCTTCATTAGAGGGTGAAGAGGGTAGGAACAATTTTGCATTCATATCGTTATCGGTGTGATTTTGTGCGACAATATGCCACATTGAATAATTGAATAAATAATGTCAATAAATACAGCTCATACTTCCCTAAAGGCCGTTTGTTGGATCTCCCAGTCCAGTATCGGCCTTTTTTTTATCTAACTATGAATTCATCATTTTTTCCAGTAATTGCTATGATTTAATTTGCAATAGAATTTGTCTTTGTTAAATACCCTTATAGATAGTATGTTTACATTGTTTTAATGTGAAAAACCGAAAACGGTTTGGGGTTTCGTTACTTTTTTGTAGCTGGAGTGAATGATGCAACTTGCGATGGTAGTTGATCTTACAAAATGTCTGGGCTGTCATACCTGCTCTGTTGCTTGCAAGGCCCAATGGCAGTTGCCAGATAATTCCGGCAGGAGTTGGCTGAAGAGGTTTGGCCCAGCTTCTACTCCCAGAGGTATTGCTTATACGTTTTATTCTGGTCGTTGTAATCATTGTGACCGGCCAGAATGCATAAAGGTATGCCCTGTCCCCTCAGTTTCAAGAACCTTTGCGGACGAAAAATCAAATAGAATTGTCACTATTGAAGCTGCGGCAACCTGGAAAGATCCTTTGGATGGAACGGTTCAAGTTGACAGAAAACGCTGTATTGGTTGTGGGGCCTGTGTTGACGCGTGTCCATACGGTGCCCGTTATTTGATGATGGGGCCAGATAAGAAAAAAATTGCTGACAAGTGCACCTTTTGTGTGGAGCTATTAGGTAAAGGGGGAAGGCCCGCTTGTGTGCAGAATTGTCTGGCTGACGCCATAACTTTTGGTGATTTAAAAGATCCTGAATCTGAAGTTTCTAATCTGGTTGCCAATGGAGCTGTCCGGCTTACATCCTCAGCGGTCAACATCGGGCCAAATGTCTTTTATGTTGGTACCAGTAAGGATATGAACCTGCTGATGTCTGAAGCTGCACCAACCAAAATGCGCCGCTTTTCAGAACGCCGCACAATATTAAAGGCACTTGCTAATTTGACTTAACACTCGGAGGCAAAGCCTTTGAGTTGTTAGTTTCTGTTGTTGCGTAATAAAAAAGGGTGAGCAGATTGTAATCTGCTCACCCTTTTATTTTTAGACTATAAACAACTATGAATTAGGGGGTAGGGATTGGGTTGAAGCACTTAACACTGATTTTAGTTGGGAACTCAATCCCATGACCAACAGAACCATAAGTAACATTATCAAAGATTAAACAGTCACCTTGCCACCCATCGGACATAATATTGCCATTAAAAGGGTTGGCCTTACGAATTGGGAAACTTTTTCTAACTGATCCATCGTCAGGACATTCAACACCACCAGTTATGGCAATACTCTCACTATCCAAACAGAAAATTGTATCTGTGCCTATTTCTGAAATTGTCTGAGGGTTGGTTTGATTCATTGTTGTGCCGTCAGCACCCTTATCCCCGGTATCACCCTTAAAGCCTTGCTCACCTTGAAGTCCTTGTTCACCCTGGAGACCTTGCTCACCTTGAAGTCCTTGTTCACCTTGGAGACCTTGCTCACCTTGAAGTCCTTGTTCACCCTGGAGACCTTGCTCACCTTGAAGTCCTTGTTCGCCTTGGAGACCTTGCTCACCTTGAAGTCCTTGTTCGCCTTGAAGTCCTTGCTCACCCTGGATTCCTTGCTCACCTTGGATTCCTTGTTCTCCTTGAAGTCCTTGCG
>JADGBM010000062.1:7845-18249 GCA_015231515.1 Desulfobulbaceae bacterium | reverse complement strand
CCCAGGTGAATACCGTTGGTCCAGTTACCGCGCTAACGCTCAAGGAGAAATCTTTAAGGGTATAACCCCCCACACTCTTTACCGGCAGCTAGGTGCAAAAAAGTCCGAAAGGCAAACAGCCTACCGAGAATTATTTCGTTATCAATTGGAGCCTGGTGTGATAGATACAATTCGCAAGGCTACTAATGGCAATTTTGTTCTTGGCAATGACCGATTCCAAAAAAAAATTGCCAAGATACTCGGACGACGAGTAGTACCGGGAACAGCCGGGAGGCCGCGCAAGCAATAAGATCGCCTGAAAAATCGTGGTCTGTCCCCATTTTATTGTTTTATTTGTCCCCATTTTATTCCATTTTAATGTTTGCCTCAGTATTTTGAGGGTCCACTACATATTGAGGTCGGGCACGTCTGCCGGCTTCAGTTTATGAACCCTCAGCGTCACCTCACCCTTCGCCAACAAGGCCCTTCTTAACTGTTTCTGTCTGCCTTGGAATGCCGGCATACCTCTTGCTTTGTTCCATAAATATTTATTAAGAGAGTCTAATCAAAAAGGAGAAATATATGAAAACGACCGTTGGGCTGTGGATTGACCATCGCAAAGCCGTGATAGTGGCTATCTCAGATAAAGAAGAAGAAATAAAAGTGATCGAATCAAAGGTGGAAAAACAGCTCGGACGCTCTTCTGGTAAACGTTCGACAACCTCTTTTGAAGCACAGATGGTGCCGGCAGATAACAGCCAGGATAAAAAATTTACGGCACAACTCAACACATACTATGAGGAGGTCATTTCGGTTATTCATAACGCCGAATCGCTTCTGATATTTGGGCCTGGCGAAGCAAAGGGTGAGCTGGTAAAGCAACTTGAAAAAGACAAACTTGCTGAACGCATCGTGTCTGTAGAAACGGCTGACCAGATGACAGACCCTCAGATTACAGCCAAAGTCCGAGAGTATTTTCAGCAATAGTGAGAGGTGCAACAATGATGTGGGGAAATAACTATTGGCCGGGGTGGCCACGTAACTAAAAGGATATAAATCATATGGACAACTGGCTGAATGGTTTAATAAGTCAAGGGATGTCGATTTTGGCCGGTTTCGGCGTACTGGTGCTGATCCTGCTGGTTGTCGTGATTAGTAAAGTGTTAAAAAAATAATCCCTGGGCAGCAGTATCTTGACCAACCTGACATCGGGGAGACAATACGATGACCAGACCCACTAAAGTTGTGTTCCTCTTTGATGTGGACAATACACTGCTGGACAATGTCCAGGTTCAAGATGATTTGAGGAATCATAGAGGAGATGTTGGATGATGTGGAACGCCACTACCCAGCACATCATTATGTCATGGTGGATTACAAATTGCGTATTTTAACCGCTATGAAAAAGATCTGGAAAAACCGTTTAACGACTGTAATGCCTCGCCAGGGCCATTATGCCCTGGATCCCAAAATTGTCGAGGCATATCCGCCGGCGGACCTAACAATTGAAAGTATCGGAGAACTGGCCAATTATGACCTGAATATATTGCTGGGTGCATAGATTTATCATTGTCCAACTTTTTGGGATTGTGCCTGGGCATCGTCTTATTTTTCCACAAACAGCAATAAGCTCCGTCGGTTAATTCTTTCCGGGGGTGAGGATTCGATTATGGCAGATGACACTGATAAAGAAAACTGGACCCTTGATGATGGAAAAAAGTTAACGCTTCGCCCTATAACACCTGACGATGCTGTCATAGAACAAACATTCGTTCGCAATCTTTCATCCCAGTCTCGATACATGCGCTTTCACGGTACCATTAAAGAACTGAGTAAGAAGGATCTGGCGAGGTTTACAAACCCCGATCCGCTCAACGCAGAAGCTCTGATCATCCTGTACAAAGGAGAAAAGGATGAAAAGGAGGTCGGCGTCGCACGATTCGTGATCGATCCGGATGGCAACGGTTGCGAGTTTGCGATTGTGGTTGCTGATGAATGGCAAAAACGTGGTCTTGGGGGGAAACTAATGCAAGCGCTAATAACTCATGCAACATCTCGCGGGATAAAACGAATTCATGGGTCCGTACTCAAGAATAACTCGGATATGCTTCAGTTCGTCAAAGGCTTGGGTTTTGAAGTAACTGCAAACCCTGATGATTCCTCGGTCTTACTGGTTAATAAATATCTGAGTGAGCAAGCAAGGTAATTGGGATGGAAGCAAGGAAAGATAATGAAAACAAGGAACCTCCACATCCTGACGATCAATGGCGGCTCATCAAGCATAAAGTTTGCGCTGTTTACAGTAGACGGCATACTCCAACGAATTCTTAGCGGTAAACTTGCATGGATTGGATTGCCGAAATATAGCGAACCGCGACGCATGACAGTTGAAATGATTGAGGAACTGCACCGACTGAGTTCCTTCAATCCTGCCCATCTTCCCGAAGAGATCCTGTTGACCGAGGCCTTTCATCGTCGATTTCCTCACCTGCCACAAGTGGCCTGTTTCGACACGGTTTTTCACCATGCCCTGCCGCGTGTGGCGAAACTATTGCCGATCCCACGCCGCTTTGAGGCGCAAGGGTTGAGGAGGTATTGATTTCACGGCTTGTCACACGCCTTTCTGATGGAAAAACTGGCCCGCCAAGCCGGAGCGGAAGCGGCGCAGGGAAGAGTTATCCTCGCCCACCTCGGCAATGGAGCAAGTCTGGCCGCAGTACGTCACGGTAAACCCGTTGACACCAGCATGAGCTTCACCCCAACCGCCGGACTGGTGATGAGCACCCGCTCGGGGGATCTCGAGCCTGGACTACTTTGCTATCTGATGCGTACTGAAAAAATGAGCATCAAGCAAATCAGCGAGATGGTTAATTTTCAGTCAGGGTTGCTCGGCGTATCGGAGACCAGTTCCGACATGCATGACCTGCTCGACCTTGAAACAGAAGACGTGCGGGCGGCCAAGGCGGTGGCGCTCTTTTGCTATCAGGTTAAGAAGTGGATAGTCCATCATTGGACAGTAACAAAGAGGATTTTATCATTGATGACGAGACATGGGCGATTCGCTATCTAATCATCGATACGCAAAACTGGTGGCCGGGGAAAAAGGTCTTGATAGATGCCAAAGGGCCTATTCACACTGAATCAAAAACCAGGAAGATTGAACCATGAAGACCAACACCCTTTAAACAAAGCGGAATAAAAAGACAGTGCCAACATCAACCCAAAAAAGGAGCATGCCCATGAAAGAATCAAAATTCGTGACCAAAGACCCCGTCTGCGGGATGACCGTGGACGAAGCAACTGCTCTACAAACCGAACGCGATGGTGAGACTGTCTACTTCTGCAGCGATAAATGCCGGGAGGTGTTTATCGCCTTACCCGAGAGTGTCAAGGAACCTGAAAGCAGGGACTAAGCCCGAGGACAAGAACAAGCCTAGGCATGAAGCCAAAGCGCTTTACGTAATTTTTTTGTCGTGGCTGTCGTCACATTCGGCTCTAAAGTTCCATAGGATTTTGCATAAATCCGCCGTTAGCAAGATTTTCAGCGAATTTTTGCCCTCCCAATTTTAGCCCAGTTCCAGACCCCGATTTTTGGGAGGTGTCAAACCAATCGAATCGACTATCCGCTCATCCGAGAAATCGAACTCCCCATGCAGGATGAAATGCGCCCAGGTGGCGACCGAGCCGTTACGAATGGCTTCGATCAGCATGGCCCGACGCCCCCCCCATTCTTCTCCTCGGCAAGTACCCGTGAAAGACAGAGGTAGTTCCAGCACACGATGGCATTCTTGATCAGCCGACGACAGGCCTCAGCGGTCTCCTGATCCTCCTTCTCACCCTGGATGAACTCGTGGCTGTGGCCGAAAGAAACGGCCTTGGAAAACTTGTTCGCCCCTCTCCTTTGTTGAGTTGCTTCTCAATGGCCTGCCTGAGTTGAAAAAGCTTTAGGAAGGGAAAAAACCTATGGAACTTTAGAGCCGTTTGTTTAAACTCACCCAATGATGGCGGAACCGTCATCACGGTGGACAGACGAAAAGTCATTATCAGAAAAAGTGAACTCGACATCCCGGTCTGCGAAATTGAAAGTATTCCAATCACCTTCGGGGGAATCGTTGACTTCAACACCTCTAATGCGCTGGCCGCCATCGGCGCTCTTCATGGTTTGGGCCTGCCCCTGGAACAAATTCACAATGGAGTTATGACCTTTCACCCTTCGGCAAACCAAAACCCTGGACGAATGAACTTATTAGATTTTCAAAAGTACAAGGTCCTGGTGGATTACAGTCACAACAAAGAGTCATCGCAGGCCATGGCTAGACTATTACCAAGACTCTCACCAGGCAAAAAAACTGCCTTATGCCATGGAACCGGAAGTCGAACCGATGAACAGATCATTGAATATGGTCTATCCCTGGCGGCTCTTTACGACTACATACTCCTGGCTGATCTGGACCCCCGGAACCGGCCCGCAGGAGAAACGAAGGCCTGCTGAAAGGCGGGTTTCAGGCCATAAATATCGAGATAGTTTCAGACCCGACAACGGCAATCGATCGCTTTTTTTAAAAGGCCGAAACAGGCGATCTGCTGGTTATTAATCCTGACGAACTTGAACCAGTCATGAATCAGATTATGGACAGATACCGGCAGATGGTGACACAAATCTAACTAAATTTTTCAAGTAACTGAACATCAATTGGCTTGCTTGCCGCGCCAAAGTAAACTGTCTGGTGCGGAAAAGGAATTTCGATGTTTGCCGTATCAAAGGCCAGCTTAATGCGCCGCAGATACTCTCTGCCAACCATCCATTGTCGAATGGGCCTTGTCTTGATTCTGCCTTTTATAATAACTGAGGAACTATCAAATTTGTCGACCCCAAATATCTCCGGCGGCTCAAGCATAAATGGACCAAAATCAGCGTCCTCCATCATCTCAGCCCCTACCTGATTCATGACATCAATAACATGATCGGTGTTTTCCTTATAGGCCACACCGATATTGAAAACATATGCCGACCATTCGTTGGTCAGGTTGCTTAATGTGGTTACCGATCCATTTGGGAAGATATGAACAATTCCACCCAGGTCACGAAGAACAATTGTTCTAAAATTTATCTGTTCCACCAAACCTCCGGTACCGTTAATTATCGCGACATCTCCTACCCGCACCTGATTTTCAAGAATATAAAAGAACCCGGCTATCACGTCTTTGACAAGGTTTTGAGCACCAAAACCGATTGCCAGGCCAAGAACTCCGGCACTCGCCAGTATTGGTCCGATTTCAACACCGATCTCCTTGAGAATTACCAGAATAACTGTGATCCATAATGCTAAAAATGAGGCCTGTTTGACTAACCGGATGACCGTTTCGATTCTTTTTTCAGATTCGGATGGTGGTTCTCCGGCGGCTCTGCCCTGGTCTAAAAGCCGTTTTTCGAGTCGAACCAGAGATTTTCGCAGGATAAACATCCCGAGCCAGGCCAAAAATAAAATAATAAAAATCTTAAAACTGGTTTGAATTAAACTGTCCCAACTGATCTTCTGTAAGTACTCATTTATATAATCCATCTGTTTTCTCCTTTGGCTTTTGCCTGGACCTTTCCGAACTTTTAAGGGTAAGGCATTCTCAAGACATCGTATCACTATCAGACTGATGTTACTACTACTACAACAACAAACAACAACAACAACAAACGTACCTGACTCCGCACATTTTTATTAATAGTGTGTGCATTTAGCTGTATTCATGGTAGAGTCAAACTCACATTTACCAGTTTAGTGCCTTAGTGCCGAATTCCAGTTATTCCGTTTTCCATCGCAGCTACAGCCTTCAGCCTAAGCAACCTTAACCAAAAAAGCAGGAGATTGTCGCAACTAGAAATTTATGGACACGAAAAAAAGGAAAGACAAAACTGATCACTTACGGAAAAAAGCTGAGGCCCTGCTGAAGCTCGAAACTGCCCATACCGACATATTGTCCCCTGTCGAAACCCATAAACTCATTCATGAACTTCGCACCCATCAGATCGAACTCACGCTGCAGAATGACGAGTTGCGCGAGATCCAGCTCCAGCTAGAAGAGTCTCGATCCAAGTACGTCGACCTCTATGATTATGCCCCGGTTGGCTACTTCACATTCAGCCGTAAAGGAAAGATTCTTTCCGTAAATCTGTGCGGCTGTCGCCAGTTGGGCCGGGAACACGACGCCTTGCTCCATAAAGAGTTCACCTCTTTCCTGAGTCAGGAAGACAGTGATATCTTTTATCTGCATATGCAAAAGGCCTTAACAACAAAAAAGAGCCAGAACTGCACGATCACCATTCTCCCGGAAAGCGGCAAACCATTTTTCGCCCAGCTTGACACCATCCCTTCCGCCTCAGCGCAGCCGGATAAGCCGCAATACCGGACCGCGATTACTGACATTGACGAGCGCAAGAAACTGGAGGAGGAGCGGAACGCCTCGAAAACTCGTTACCGCCGACTCTTTGAAGTAACCAGAGAGGGCATCGTGATCCTTGATGCCGAAACGGGACAGATTACCGATGTAAATCCTTTCATGACCGAAATCCTGGGATACTCCTATGCCGAATTACAGGGGAAAAAACTTTGGGATATCGGCCTCTTCCAAGATGTTAAAACCTCAAAAACCGCCTTTCAACAGTTGCAAACCGATGGCTACCTTCAATATCAGAATCTGCCACTGGAGACGAAAGGAGGCCGAACTATTGCCGTGGAGTTTGTCGGTACTATTTTTTATGTCGGCCCCAAAAAGGTAATTCAGTGCCATATCCGTGACATTACCGGACAAAAACTCCGGCACGAGGCCTCGGCAAAAGCCCATGACGGCTCCGAACGACGAGTTCTGGAGCGTCGGCTGCAACCACGCGAAATCAAAGAGGAGATGGAGCAGAGAATCAGGTATCACAAGAAGGCCGAAAAAGCTCTGCTCTTGGCCCTGGCTGAAATTAAAACATTGAAAGACCGACTCGTGGTTGAGAACGTCTACTTTCACCAGGAGATCAAAAAGAAACACCAGCACAATCACATTATCGGCCAAAGCGATGGCCTCAAATATGTACTCTACCGGGCGGAACAGGTTGCGCCGACCAATGCCACGGTTCTTGTCCTCGGTGAGACCGGCACCGGCAAGGAGCTGATTGCCGGCGCTATCCACAACCTCAGCCCTCGCAAAGATCGTCCGCTTATTACAGTCAACTGCGCCGCCTTACCCGCCAATCTGCTGGAGAGCGAGCTGTTTGGCCGGGAAAAAGGCGCCTTTACCGGGGCTGACAGCCGGCAGATCGGTCGATACGAGATCGCCGACGGTTCCACGCTCTGCCTGGATGAAATAGGGGAACTGCCCCTGGAGATGCAGGCCAAGCTCCTGCGGGTCATCCAGCATGGTTCCTTTGAGCGTTTGGGCTCATCCAAGACCATCAAAGTTGATGTCCGGGTTGTGGCCACAACCAATCGAAATCTTGAGGAAGAAATTTTGTCTGGCAGATTTCGGAAGGATCTTTACTATCGCTTGAACGTTTTCCCCATCACTGTTCCGCCCTTACGGCAGCGTTCAGAAGATATTCCGCTCCTGGTTGAGACCTTTGTGGAGCGCTATGCAAAAAAAATGGGCAGACAGATCACCTCGATTCCAAAGACGACAATGAAGGCCTTAGTCGAGTACCCGTGGCCCGGCAACGTCAGGGAACTGGAAAGCATCATCGAGCGCTCGGTTATCCTCTGTTCCGGCCCCGGATTCCAGCTTGCCGACAAACTGATTACCACATCAACCCCCATTTTGCTTGCGGGAGGCACATTAAAAGATGTGGAGCGCAACCACCTCATGCAGACCCTAACAGAAACTAACTGGCGCA
This sequence comes from Desulfobulbaceae bacterium, assembly GCA_015231515.1. Classification (NCBI taxonomy): domain Bacteria; kingdom Pseudomonadati; phylum Thermodesulfobacteriota; class Desulfobulbia; order Desulfobulbales; family Desulfobulbaceae; species Desulfobulbaceae bacterium. The sequence goes on along the minus strand of JADGBM010000062.1, from coordinate 10,403 downwards.
TCGAGGGCGAAAACGGTGCTGCTATTATTCTGGGGCTTCACCCGAGCACCTTGCGGGCAAGGATGCATAAGCTTGGCATAGTCCGTCCCTCAGACGCCCCAACGCCGGCATAAGTCCGCCCGAAATCCTTAAACATCTTAACGAACGGCTATACTTCTCGAACTATTAAATCCATAAGTTCTTAAATACCAAAATCATAAATATAAAATATAAAATATAAAAATCCCCCTAAATCCCCCTGTCAAAGGGGGACTCAGGGGGATTTTTTATATTTAAAGGGATTTAGGAGTTTTTATATTTATCATGTTCACCTATGCTCAAACTTCAACCGGTTCATTGGTGCTCCGAAGGCAGTCCGCCATAGCCTCAATATTTTGAGGCCTCTACCATATACTGTGGCAAAACGCTCGCTCCAGCCCCCCTTCAACTTCTAATTAATAATTTATTTTTAAATTATTAATTAGTCTCCTCTCCCCTCACGGGGAAGGGTTGTTCAGGGGATACTGAACGATCACGATATTCCATAGTTCCTCGCGGGGGAGGGTTAGGGTGGGGGGGGGAAGGCAGTTACTACTCGGCAGTTTGACACTTCACCCACCCCCAACCCCTCCCGTCCCGGGAGGGGGCTTGCATCAGGCCTGAAACACACTTCTAAGACACTGCTGCTCGTAAGCCACGACCAAGAACCATTCACCACTATTTTGTACCATTCATATTTGCTGGCATGGCTTTTGCGGTAGACAGGGGTTTTACACCTGCTGCCTGTCAGATGAACGCCTCTTTTCAACCCTTAGGATGAGTGATGATTGTATGGACAAGAAAAAACAGAATGCGCTACGCCGACGGGCGGAAGAAAAGCTTGGTCACAAAAATGTGGTCTTGGCCGATACCCTCAATGAAGACCTGCGTAAGGTACTTCACGAGCTGCACACCTATCAAATCGAACTTGAACTTCAAAATGAGGAGCTGCGCACGGTCCAGGAAGAACTTGTCCAGAGCCGCGACCAGTTTGTTGACCTTTATGACTTTGCCCCCATCGGCTATCTCACGGTGAGTGACAAAAACATTATTATGGAGGCCAACTTGACCTTGGCCAAGTTGCTCAACGAAGAGAGAAAGTCGCTATTCGGGCAGCTTTTTTCCAACTTTATTCTGCAGGAAGATCAAGACGTTTTCTATTCAAACTTCAGGGACTTTATGGCCTCACCAAGCAGGCACTCATTTAATCTGCGCATGTTGAGAAGAGATAACGGTTGGTTCTGGGGCAAACTGTCCTGTGTTCCATGGCCGGAAACGAACAAGAGCGTGGGCAGCATCAGGATAGCCTTACATGACATCACCGACGCCAAGCGCCAGGAAGACGAACTTATAAAGGTTAAAAAACTTGAAGCAACAGCCACGCTCGCCGGCGGCATTGCCCATGACTTCAATAATCTGCTGGCTATAATCATGGGCAACATTGAGATGGCCCAGCAAGACAGTGCTCTTGGCCGTCCAAATGAGACAAAATTGCATAATGCCCAGCAGGCCGCCCTGAGAGCCGCCGAATTGACAAAGAAATTCCTCACTTTTTCTGCGGGTGGCGAACCGACCCAGATGCCCATCTCCGTGGAAGAGTTTCTTACCGACACAGTAAGTCTTGCCCTTGGTGGATCAAATATCGGTTTTGAGTGTATTTTCCAGGAAGACCTGTGGTCTACGGTTACGATCGACGCAAGCCAGATGGCCCTGGCCATTAGCAATGTGATCAACAATGCCATGGAGGCGATGCCACAGGGAGGGATGATTCGCATTGTCACTGAAAATGCTGACTCCATCCCCGGGCAAAAACCAAAGCTTGAAAAGGATCTAGCGGTCAGGTATGTTAAAATCTCAATTCAGGACCAAGGCCCCGGCATACCAGAGCATACCCTTCCCCAGGTATTTGATCCATATTTCTCATCAAAGCCGATGGGATCGATAAAAGGGCTGGGCATGGGGCTTACAATTGCCTACTCTATACTCAGAAAGCATGGCGGAGCCATTAATATTGCCTCTCAGCAGGACCAAGGAACAACTGTTACGATCTATCTGCCTGTGAGCGAAGAGCCGGTCGTTTTAGAAGAGATTTTATCTCGACAGGCCCTTCCGAGTAACAAAAAAATTCTGGTGATGGATGATGAGAAGATGCTGCGAGAGCTGACTCGGCATATGCTTGAACGATCCGGGTATCAGGTTGAAGTGGCATGCGACGGTGATGAAGCCATTCAACTCTATAAGAAGGCGGAGGAACTTGGCCTGCCGTTTGGCGCGGTTATCCTCGATCTGACCATTAAGGGTGGCATGGGAGGTATGGAAACGATTAAACAGTTAAAAGAGATCGACCCGCAGGTCAGGGCTATCGTTGCCAGCGGCTATGCCAATGATCCGGTGATGTCGAACTTTAAGAGTTATGGGTTTCTTAAGGCACTCCATAAACCGTATCAGCTCGAAGAGCTTGAAAAAACACTGGGGAGTATTGTTGGCTGAGCGACAGAATTTGTAATAAATAATCCTTTACCTATCCAACCTATTTTCCG
>JADGBM010000062.1:0-7824 GCA_015231515.1 Desulfobulbaceae bacterium | reverse complement strand
AACAGTGCCTGTAAAAAAAGAAGACAAAAAGAAGATTGTCACAGCCAAGTCGATTACCAGCAAAAAAGAGGCCCTCAGCAAGAAAGTCAAAACCAGCGCCGCCTCCGTGCCGACAAACCTGAAATCTGCCTCACCGCTACGACAATCGCTGCCCATTGTCGGAATTGGCTCGTCAGCAGGCGGCCTGGAGGCCGCCGAGGCCTTTTTTTCGGCGATGCCCAGTGAGACAGGCTGCGCATTTGTACTCGTCCCGCATCTGGCACCAACCCATGTCAGCATCATGCCCGAACTGATCCAGAAACAGACCACAATGAAGGTCGTCCAGATCACGGACGGGATCTCCGTGCAGCCGGACAGCGTCTACGTTGTCCCACCGAATCGAGACCTTTCCATCCTGAACGGCACCCTGCAGCTTATGGAACCGGATCATCCCCGAGGCGCCCATCTGCCCATTGACAGGTTTTTCACCTCGTTGGCCCTGGATCAGGGGACAAATGCGGTATGCATCATTCTTTCCGGCACTGGAAGGGATGGCACCTTAGGGGCAAAGGCGATTAAAGCCGAGTCCGGCATGGTCATGGTGCAGGATGAAACATCCGCTAAATACGATGGTATGCCCCGAAGCGCTATTGCCACCGGTATTGCCGACTATGTGTTGCCGCCCTCCGAAATGCCCAGGCAACTGCTCAAATTTCTGCGACACGCGGTTCGCTCGTCAACACCAATGATTATCAATGATGAGGACAACATGCCAAATCACCTGCAGCAGATCTGTATCATTCTGCGCAGCCGCACCGGGCATGACTTTTCCCTCTACAAAAAAAACACCCTCCTGCGCCGCATCGAAAGAAGAATGCATGTTCACCAGATCGATAAGGTCAATGAATACGTACTCTTTCTACAGAAAAGCGAGGTTGAAACCGACACCCTCTTCAAGGAACTGCTGATCGGGGTAACCAGTTTCTTCCGAGACACCAGTGCCTTTGAGGCGCTCGGTGAAAAATTTCTGCCCGATCTGCTGAAAGACAAACCAAATAATTATGTTATGCGCGTCTGGGTCGCCGGCTGTAGCAGCGGCGAAGAGGCCTATTCCCTCGCCATCTTGTTGCAGGAGGTACTGGAGCGGCTCAATCGACGGATCAACATCCAGATTTTCGGCACCGACATTGACGCTGAAGCCGTCAGCTCAGCGCGGGCCGGTATATTCCCGGCCAGCATTGCCGCTGATGTCGGAGAAACCCGCCTGCAACGCTGGTTTATCAAAGAGGATGCTCACTACCGCATTAAAAAATCGATCCGTGAGATGCTGGTCTTTGCCGAGCAGAGTATCATCAAAGACCCACCCTTTACCAAGCTGGATCTGCTTAGCTGCCGGAATATGCTTATTTACTTCGGCCCGGAATTACAGAAACGACTCATGCCGATTTTTCAGTACTGTTTAAAGCCGGCCGGCATTCTTTTTCTGGGCTCTTCGGAATCCATTGGCCAGTCTCATGATTTTTTTACCGTGCTCGACAAAAAATGGAAGCTGTACAGCCGCCGACCGGTTTCGTTTGTTGCCCGCCGGGTGCTGGAGATGCCGCCGATGCCTTTGACAAAGCCCCGACCGCACCTGCAACAGCCCGATGCCGTCCGAAAAGCGGAAGAGATGAGTGCTTTCCAACTAGTCGAAACGATTCTCAAACAAGTCAAGGCCCCGCCCTGCGTTATTATCGACGAGGCCTGCGATATTATTTATCTCCATGGCCATATCGGCAGATATCTGGAGCCGGCCAGCGGCAAAGTAAGCATCAATATTCTCGACATGTCACGTCCCGGATTAAAACCAGGGCTGGCCTCGGCAATCCGTGAATCAGCGGCCAACATGCAGGAATGTGTCAGAAAAGACATTGCCATAGAGCATGATATCGGTCTTATCAACCTTGATCTGACCGTCAAGCCGATTCTGGAACATAGCGCTCTGCACGGCCTGACTATGGTTATCTTTAATGAGGTTGATTCTAATGCCGCCACGAAGAAACGTAACCGAAAGGCGCCCAAACCGCAGGCAAAAAACAGCGCTGTCGAAATGATCGAACAGGAGCTGCGCTATACCAGGGAGAACCTGCAAACAACTATCGAAGAGCTTGAAACCTCAAATGAAGAGCTGAAATCTACCAACGAGGAGCTGCAATCCACTAATGAGGAGCTGCAGTCCACCAATGAGGAACTAGAAACCTCAAAGGAGGAACTCCAATCCTTGAATGAGGAGGCCACAACGGTTAACGCCGAATTACAGAGCCATATCGATGAACTCTCGAAAGCCAACGATGACATGAAAAACCTGCTTGACCGCACTCAGCTTGCCACCATTTTTCTTGATCTCGATCTCTGCGTCAGAAGGTTCACCCCGAAAGCTGTGGAGATTATTCCCTTGACCAGCATTGATTATGGCCGCCCCATCAAACATTTTGCCACCGCTTTAATTGATACGGATCTGGCGGCGGACGCCAGCAGTATCCTTCAGGATCTCGGTATGAAGGAACAAGAAGTTCGCAGTGAGAACGGCGACTGTTTTCGCATGCGGACCCGTCCCTATCGCACAATGAACAATGTAATCGACGGTGTGGTTATCACCTTCGAAAATATCACCGAGCTCAAAAACACCCAGGAAGCGCTCAATAAAGTGAATGCAAAATTGGAAAAACGAAATAAGTCATTGAACGCTACCAAATAGACGGTGTTGTCCGGTCAAAAAATTGCGGTGGTACTGTTTGCCCCAATTAATCCCCGTCCAACATCAAAACAACTCCCTCCCCCAGCGGAAAGGCTGGCTCCGCAAAACAACTCCCTCCCCAGTGGAAAGGCTGGCTCCGCAAAACAACTCCCTCCCCAGTGGAAGGAGGGTCAGGGTGGGGGGGAAGTTGGCTGCAGCCTGCCAAGTTGCACCTTCACCCAACCCCAACCCCAACCCCAACCCGTCGAGGGCGGGGCTTGACAGAAGCCCCCAATATCTTGAGGGGCCACCACATATTGAGGGCCATACTCGCCCTGAGCGCCTCACCTTTTTACTCTCCGATCTCTCGCAAATACTGCCTTTCCCACCGTGTTTCTGCCAACTATCGGTATTGGCATGACGCTTGCTCTACTCCCTATATGATTTGAGATCATTCTCAAAGGGCCTTACGGCTGAAATAAAAAACAGGCTGTTACGTTCATTGATTAATGTTGCAGATGCCGTCTAGAAAAATCTGTGGCAATGATGCGCCGCTGGGAACGGATATGGTCCGATTCTCGTGTAAAAAACTAACCGTTATGAGGTAAACTATGGAATCAGAAAAAGGAAACATTGATGCGACTGCCGATACTGCCGCAGAGTTCCAAGGCCCGGGGAAACCAACCGGCTTCGAGAATATCAAAAATAGTCTTGCTGATAAGTTGCATGATATTGCAGTAAACCTTGACGAAAAAGCCTCAGACCAGGACTCACAATCACGGACAGCTCACTATGAAAAGCAGGCCTCCGAGTGGTTAGACCAATCCTCCAGGTACGCAAGGGAATTCGACTATAAAAAGGCAGATGCAAGTGTCCGGGAATACGTAAGACAGAACCCGGGACACTGCCTCTTGATAGCAGGGGGCATCGGCCTGATTATCGGGGCTGTTTTTCGACGCAGGTAAGGTGGTGATTATTAGCAATGAACGATAAAAATACCAACAAGGATACTTCAACATCTCGCCAATCAATCGCTGAGTTTGTGGGACAGCTTGTCGACAATGTATCGGCACTGGCTCGCGACGAAATAAAACTCGTGATCCAGGAGATTCGCGAAAAAATCAGAACTATTCGCTGTGGAGTCATGACCATCGCAGCTGGCGCGGCCATCGCCTTTGCCGCATTTCTGTCTTTGTGTGCTGCACTGATTATCGGGCTCACCTCCTATATGACTCTCGTTATGGCGACACTTACTACAGGAACGGCACTTGCCTTAACCGCTACCGTCATTGTCTTCTTCGGCTATAGGCAACTGAAAAGATAAACCCTGTAACTTCATAACCACCTCATCTACTACTGACCAGGAGAACCAGAAATGGCTGCAAGAGGGCATCTCGGTAACACACAGGAGGCTGATATCGAACGTAGCAGCACCGATATACGTCAGGATATAGCTAAAGAAAAAGAGAATATTTCCAAGACTGTTGCGCAAATCGGCGAGCATATAACCAATCAACTGGATTGGCACCAACATGTGAAGAGATCTCCATACTGGGCGCTGGGGATTGCCGTCGGCCTTGGCGCCCTGGCCTCGGGAAAGTTCCCCACCCCTGTGGAGCAAACAATCGATTCCCTGGCCGAGGAAGTTCACAATTCACTCGCTGGCCTGCATGCAAGATCTGCCGCTCCGGGCGTAATCAAGATGGCCTTGCTCGGAGTTGCCACGCAGATTGCCACCGGCTGGATAAAGAATGCAACCTCAGCAGGTGGTAATCAGGCAAAAGGAGCTTACTAATGAATCATATGGACGGATGGGGGAGTGGCTGGATGGCCGGAGGGTCTGGAGTATGGATGTGGCTTTGGCCAGTGATCGGGGTACTGGTGGTGCTTCTGCTGGTCGTCCGAATTGCCAAAGAATGGAATGACCGCCGATGAAGAGTGAGCGAAGAGTTTCCTGTCGTCTGCGCTGGCGGCTCAGCAAAATAACTCCCTCCCCCAGCGGGGGAGGGGGGCTTGTACAGGTACGAGGGTCTGCGAGGACTGAACTTCAGTCCCCCCAGCAGTGAAAAGACCGACTCAGCAAAATAACTCCCTCCCCCAGCGGGGGAGGGTCAGGGTGGGGGGGAAAAGATGATCGCAGGTAACTCGGTGCCGATTTGAAAAATTCTAAAAGGAGTGTGATCGCCGATGGAGGCCCAAAGTAATACAAAAGAGTTTCCTGTTGTCTGCGTTGGCGGTTCAGCCGGGGGCCTTGAAGCATATACCCGACTGCTGAAACATCTGCCAAATGACATGGGTGTGGCAATTGTTATTGTTAATCACCTGAGAACCGTGGCTACCCAACTCCATGAAATTCTGCCGCGCTTCACAGAGATGCCGGTTGAACTGATCACCGAAAATTTACTAATCAAGCCCAACCATCTGTTCATCATCCCGTCACAGCGTGATCTCCACGTTCTTGATGGCGAGTTTCGCCTCAAGCCGATCTCAAAACCCCATGGCTGGCCCGACGTCATTACAGTTTTCATGCGCTCCCTGACCCGGAACTGGGACGGCAAACTTATCGCAGTCATTGTCTCCGGATATGATGGTGACGGAGCCGACGCGCTGTGCGGCATAAAAGAAGTGGGGGGCATCACCATCGCTCAGAAGCCCTCCACCGCCAAGCAGCCTGATATGCCGGAGAGCGCCATCGCCAGTGGATGTATAGATTTTATTCTTTCACCTGAAGATATCGCTCAGAAAATTATCCAAATTGCAAACAGGGTATCAACTCCCCCTGTAAACAGCTTTAAAAAAACAAGAGAAAAATTCGAACAGGTAAAACGATGAATCATAAAGGACTACTTTTTTTCAGCAATCGACTCCTACCGACAACTCTGTGCGGTTGTCTGTTGATGTTTGGCGGTTGCGAACAGGAAGCCAGGCATGAGACGAAGCCACAGTCATCGCCCGACCCCACAGTTGCAGTCCAGGTGATTATTGCCAAATAGTCGCTGACCATGAGCCGGGATGAAGTGGTGGGGACAGTTGAGGCTGTGCAGCGGGCGGTCATCTCGGCCAAGATTACCGGCACGGTAGCGGAGATTGCGCCGACCGGCGACGCCATCTCCCGGACCTCCGTGGTCAAGCTCGATCTCGTAGCGGCCGACACGCTGCGACCAGGTCAATTTGTCAGGGTTGTCATTCCCGGACGGGAGGTTACGACTCTAACGGTGCCGGAGACGGCACTCTCCGTCTTTGGCCAGATGGAACGTATTTTTGTGGTCGAGAATAACATTGCCCATTTGCGCCTGATCCGCAGCGGCACACGCCGGTATGGCCAGTTATACGAACATGCTCGTTGGCTATTGGAAAAATCAATTTATCCACATGCCTATTTCCCTGGCAGTATCGCAACGCAGAAACATAGACCCTGCCAGCCGCTTGTGGAATAACGTCCTGGCTTCAACAGGACAACCGACCGAAATGTGATATTTATGCTAATTGCCTCTTCTTGATCAATCTGTAGCTTACGTTCTGCCGAGATTTACGCCTTACGAACCCGTTCGAGTACTTTTTGAAAATGAAAGCCATGAATGGCCAATTCCACCGCCATGGGCAAGGCCCTGCGCTTTACCCAAAAGGTCTTAATGATCAATTTCCAATAGCGAAACCGGGCCTTCGATACAATACCAAGCCACCATCCAGCCCTGATGAAGGCAAACAGATCATCCCTGTTGAGCCTGGTTCTGGCAGTGGGCCGATAGTTTTTTATAAAGGTGTTAATCCTTTGGTAATAGTGTTTATGAGAGTACAGGGTGGTCAGAAGTTCCTGATACCCTTCAATCAGTGTTTCTTTGTCCATCTTTGGCAGAAAGTTGAGGCAGCCATCGGTATTCTCGCCGGTGGCATCATTAAGCAGCCTTCCTTCTGCCTTCAAGCGATGCCAGAGACGGGTCTGCGGCAGAGCGGTCAGTATACCCACCATAGCGGTGACCACTCCGATCTGCTGGATAAAGCGGACTTGCAGCTCGAATATATTCTCAGGGTCACTATCAAAACCGACAATAAAACCACCCATGACCTGCATGCCATGTCGGTGAATGGTATCAACAACCTGTACCATACTGCCGGCAGTATTCTGTTTTTTGCCGCACTCCAGCAGGCTTTCCTGGTTTGGCGTTTCAATACCCAGAAACACCTTAAAGAAATTTGCGGCGCTCATAAGTTGCATCAACTCTTCATCAAGTGCCAGGTTGGCACTGACTTCAGTAAGCAGCGCAAAGGGGAATTTATGTCGGCGCTGCCAGGCGATTATTGAAGGCAGCAGTTTTTTGACCTCGTGGGTGTTGCCGATAAAATTATCATCAACAATAAAGACTGATTTGCGCCACCCTGCATCAAAGAGGGCCTGAAACTCTCTTTGCATCTGTTCTGGTGTTTTTAGCCGCGGAATCCTGCCATTCATAATAATGATATCGCAGAACTCACAGTTGAACGGACACCCTCGTGAATACTGGATGGCCATAGTGGCATAGCTTTCCTGATTAATAAGCTTCCAGAGAGGCACAGGCGTTTGGGTAATGTCAGGTCGCTCTTTGGTTGTGTAAAGACGTTTCGGACGGCCGGCGGCAAGATCGTTAAGGAAGAGAGGCAAGGAAATTTCAGCCTCGTTTAACAGAAAATGATCGACACCCTCAAACTGCTCATGCTGGGTCGTAAAAACAGGTCCCCCGGCAACAACCTTTTTACCGGCAACATTACAGCGCTGGACCACCTCGCGGGCGCTCTCTTTTTGAACGATCATGGCGCTTAAAAAAACCATATCCGCCCAGGCCAGGTGATTCTCAGATAGGGGTTCGACATTGAGATCCACCAGTTTTTTCAGCCATTCTTCCGGCAGCATGGCAGCAACGGTTAACAAGCCCAAGGGTGGAAAAGCGGCCTTTTTCGAAATAAATTTGAGCGAATGTTTAAAACTCCAGAATGTATCGGGATATTGTGGATAGATGAGCAGAATATTCATGCAAAATCCTTCGTTAGCCATGTTTAGGTTCATTCTATAGCTTGAGCAATTGCCATGCCGGAAGATCGGTATGAACGGGAAATATGTTGCAACCTTCTATTGATGGGGGATCTGAATTAGA
>JADGBM010000061.1 GCA_015231515.1 Desulfobulbaceae bacterium | reverse complement strand
TCGTCGTGATCGCTGTCGTCGTGATCGCTGTCGTCGTGATCGCTGTCGTCGTGATCGCTGTCGTCGTGATCGCTGTCGTCGTGATCGCTGTCGTCGTGCTCGCTGTCTTCATCGTCGTCATCACTTGCCCAGGCAACTGCTAACAATTCGACACCATCCTGGGAGTCCCAGACTGTTTTGGCAGAGAAGTTGACAATAAGACAAAAAACAAATGCAAAAAGAGCCACAACCAATTTCCGACTGAAAAAATTCATAATCCCCCCTTAAAACATATTAATAAGACGTAGCTTCATTGTTGTTAAAATCAAAACGAATCACCATATCCCAAACTTCAGCCTCCTCGTTACCAAAGGTATGAATTCCGATCTCATCAGGTGTATAGGTCGAGAAATCTTCAGTGGTATAGGTGGTGTCGGCGACACAGGAACAATCTCCACCACTGGAACAATCTGTCGCACAAGTGTCCCAGCTTACAACTGTAAAATCATTATAGTCCCAGTGCATTGTGCCTTGAGCATATGTATCTCTTTCAGCCACATAGGCATAAATTAAATTCTCCCGGACATCAGTATCGGGATTAATCTGTTCCTGCACTCGAACGATCAAAGTAGACCACTTTTCAAGTTCTCCATCATTATCAACCAGATCACTGTCAACAGAACTTGCCTCCTTCCGACTTATCACTGTTTGAGTCCCATCAGAGGCCTGTTTCCACAAAACTATATATGTCGTATCACTATCAGTGCCACAAAACCCTGGCAGATCATTACCGTCCTTACACCATAAATAGGACAGTCCATAAAAAGCATCATTGGTTATATCAGTATCCCCAGAAGTGTTGAGTCGAAAAGAGATTCCTGCCAAAACATCATCATCGTCACCAAGCTTTATTTTGATCTGCACCTCGTAGGTCAACAAGTTATTATACGCTTCCCAGATCTCTGCCAGATCAGGAAGTGATGTGTCAGGGTCGGTCCAGTTAAAGCTTATCTGGGTATCAGCATTGCCATCATTTAATTCAAGTTCTTCGTCATCAGCATCAAGCTTCACATCTCCAACCACATTCCAATTATCAGGATTAAGCGCTTCATCATTATCCGGTGCTTCATCAAAGGGTGGTTCAAAACCTGCCATATCGGCAAGCCGAATTGAATACGTAATTGTTTGTGATGATGCCGAATTGGGGGCTCCAACAGAGGTTAGAACATACTTATGAAAACCAGGGGTTTGACTGTAACTGGCGCCCAATGAAAACTGTCCCGCAGCTGTCAGGGTGAATGGAGCTGTTGTTAGTTCTGTTACCAAATCGTTCCGAGCTGTAACATCGGAGGAGTCAATCTCCGCAATGCGCTTAATTGCGTACTGCCCACCTGATTCAGCCAGCAAATAGGCCCTGGTGGCATCCATAGAGCCAAATTGAGTGAATATAGAAGTGGAAGTCATTGAGTGCATGGCTGTTCCAAGCCCAGCGGCAACAGTGACCGCAATAATAACCCCAATCAAAACAGAACCTTTCTCCGGCAAAAGACAGCTAAAGGGATTTGTACTCTTTATTTTTTTCATAAAATCCAACAACATATCTGCTATCCTGAATAAACCGGGCAGATGGTAAACGTCCATCCACCCTCGGGGATAAGTGCCTTAAAAAACTGTTCTTTGCTGAAGCGATAGAAATACTTTCTCAAGCTCTAAATGTTCCTTGGTACAATTCGTGTTGTAAATACCGTAGGCTGACTATCCGGCCCATTCATGGTAAGGACCACTTCAATTAATTTTGATGTACCAGCTGTCCAGGTCGATGCTGAAAGACCATCAAAGGTGTCATAATAATTCAAAACAAACGAATTTACCTGATCAACAAGAGTATCAACATTTGTTCCGTCACTAAGTTTTATTTCGTCAGTGCCAGCAGGTTGACTAATCGTATATTGTTGCGACAAATCTGATCCATGCTTTGCAGTAAAGGTAATAGAACTTACTGTCCCGCTGCTGACGTTGCCAATCACTCTAAACTCTTTTGATATTCGCAGCATGGCCAACTGTGCCTTGCTCATAGATTCCGCAGCTTCCTTTGTTAAGATATATCCCTGAATAAACTGATTTAACCCGAATCCGGCAACCGCCCCCATAATACCGAGTAGAACCAACACCATAATCATTTCGACAAGAGTAAATCCTGCATCATTACTGTAAAACTTCACACTGACAAAGGGTCCTCGTTTCAAACGCATACAGATAGCTTGCCAAAACATAATTGTCCTACCAGACAGCAAAAAGCGACGTCAAAGTAAACTCATCCGTTGTGCTTTGAATGGTTACCTTGAGAAGATCATAAGGAGCTGCTGTAGCCGCCTCATCGTCGTTGCCATTAAAAGTAACATAATCATTATAAATGACGTTATAGGTACCATACCCACCTGCAGCAACGGCACTCTTCAATAACGCAAGATCTTTATTCGCCTTAAAATCAGCCTGAATATTCTCCATAACAGACTGTAATAACATGGTATTTTTAAGCCTTACCACGGCAACACTGCTGTTTTGCATGGGGGATCCCAGATAGACAAAAAAAACGCTTGTCAGTATGCCAAATACAACTAGCCCAACGATTACTTCAATTAAGCTAAACCCGTGCTGATCAGTCAACCCGCATTGTATTTTCATGGAACAAAACCAGTGTTAGGTGTCACTGTCACAGTAGAGCTACTGCCCCCCTTCGTTAATGTGATAGTCAGTGTTGTGGCGCCCGGACTGCCACGCTGATCAAACATAACAGGATTGACGGAAGGAAGGGGGGAGTAACTGATACTGGTGGGAATTTCTCCAGGAAGAGGTGCTTGATTTCCATCTGCATCGACAAGGACGTAGCTACCGGCCGAGAAATTTAGCCCCCAGTTAACATCAGAGTTCATTGCCTTAACTTGCGAATAACGCAGATGATTCTTCACAACCTCGGCTCCACCAATAACGTCAGCATCGAAATTGCCAGACTGCCCTATCACAACAAAGGTCAAAATACCTATAAGGGCCAAAACAGCAATGACCTCGATTAAGGTAAAGCCCTTCTCTCGTATGCTCCTTGCCAGCAAACCACCTGAAACAATTTGCTGTGGCAAGTGAGGCGTGCCTATCCCCCTGATATCAGGAAAACAGTGAGGTTTGACCTGCTCAGTTGGATAGGAGTGTTTGTTTTCTTGCACAGGCGCCCCATCTTCAGATCTCAAAAAAAGCGGGGAAGAGTATCTCACCCCGCTTTTTTTGCCAAACATCTTAAACTCATACCTGCCCACTTATGGACAAATACGAAAACACGAACAGTTCTACGGCCTGATCCAGCGCCCAGGTTGAGTTGCTGTTGAGGCAGTTCGAGTTAACACCACATCTGTACCTTTCAGAGTTATGGTGCCACCAGTTGCAGAAGCAGCAACTGCCCAGGTAAAGTCAGCACCCAAATCGGTAGTATAGTCAGCATGACCTGTAACAGAGGCATCATTAGTATAACCAGCAGAGGAGAGCAAAACCTTACCAAAGATCATAGCCTCCCTGGAACTCAACTCAGCAACTGCGGCGTCAACCGCCTTATTGGTAGCTTCAACCGTTAAATCCATATATTTTGGTACTGCCACAGCCGCAAGAATTCCCAGCAAAACAAGTACCGCTATTATCTCGATGAGTGTAAAACCCTGCTGGGAACGTAAACTTCTCGCCATCTCTTTCTTCATGAAATCCTCCTGTGTTTTTTATCAATGAATATTGTATTGAAAATATCATAACAAAGTATCTCACCAATGAGATCAAGTTGCCTTCACATTTCATATGATAGCAGATTCAAAAACATTTACGAAATTTTTTTTTAATGTAATACTCGGGAAACTATTCAACTCAGCAAAAAATATATTTTATTTCTTTGCCATACACTTGCATTGTTAAAGATATTGAGCATATAATTTAATTACAGGTGTTTTTTTTACAGACATTAAAAGTTAAGGCATTGAATGGAATATTTCACACTTTTGGATCTTAATAAAGAGCCATTTTCAAACTCGCCAGATCCTGAAATGATTTATCAGTCAAACCAACACCAGAGTTGCCTGCAAAAGATCGAACTCTCGATCAGACTTAAACGTGGACTCAGTGTCGTAATTGGTGATATTGGCACCGGCAAAAGCACAGTCTGCCGCCAACTCGTCAGACGAATCAACACCCCCCAGGACCAGATACTTGCCCACCTTTTTTTAGATCCGGAATTCTCTTCGCCTCTTGAATTTCTTACAACAATTTACGAATCATTTGATATCCAGAGCTGTAAGGAGTTGCAAAGCGAATGGAAGATTAAAGACGCCATTAAAAATTTCCTTTTGGACCAGGCGGTGGAGAAAAACCATATTCCCGTATTAATTTTGGATGAGGGCCAAAAGATTCCTGGATTTTGCATTGAAATACTACGCGAGTTCCTCAATTACGAAACCAACAACCACAAACTCATTCAGATCGTTATTTTTGCTCAAAATGAATTTGATACAATGCTCCGCCAAAAGCCAAACTTTGCTGATCGCATCACCACCTTTCATCAGCTAACCCCCTTGAGTTTCAAAGATACCCGGCAGATGATCCAGTTCAGACTGAATCAAGCCCAAAAAAATTCAGGGCCCTCGAAGAAACTGTTTACACCACTGGCCACCGTCGCAATACACCTCATCTCAAAGGGCTATCCGCGCAGAATTGTTATGCTCTGCTCAAAAATCATTATTGCCATTCTAGTCAAAAACAAAGGGAGAGCGGATTTGCTTGACGTGCTTGTCTGCGCACAAGAGACTCCAATGTTTCACAAGTCACGTTTCATCACGGCAGGGGGAGTTGTAGCAGGACTAGTTCTACTGATTTCGCTTGGTTCTGTTTCGTGGGTTAGCACCTATTCAATAAAGCCGGACGGCAAACAATCAATTACAGAAATCAGGCCAGCAGCAGGCAGTCCTACCTTCAGTCAAACTGCCGAATTGCACTCCAACCTAAAAAGAGAAACTGCGTCTTTTCCTATAAACAATCCTGCAAGCCTTCCCAGTGATAGCGCTCAGGAATCATTTGACCTTACAGGGCAATCATACGATCAGGTTCCGGATTTTCTAGGAACTGTAAAATATGATAACCAAGTATTTCTAAGTAAAATGATTGCCAAAATCTATGGGCAATACAGAACGCTGCTTCTGCAACAGATTCTTGAAGCAAACCCTCACATAACAAACCCAGACAACGTTCCTGCGAACACCTATATTCGTTTTCCTAAAGATACAAATAAAGATACAAAACAGGGTTTCAAACCAACAAATGGCCAGTTCTGGGTAGAGCTAACAATAGTTTCAACACTTGCCGAAGCCTATACTATTGTCAAAGAGATCCCCGACTCCAACCCTCCGGTTCGCATCATACCAGCCATTAATGAGGCATCCGACCTCACCTTTCTTATTGTAATAGATAAGTATTTCCATGACATCAGCAACGCAGAAAACAGCATCCAGTACATGTCTCAGGAACTTCAAAACTCAGCAATCATCAGACAAGTCTGAGCCAACAACTCTTTAACCACCTGCAGCCAAACAGAAACCCATTATAGTTTCGGGCTAAAAAACCGAAGCCGCAAGGCGTTACTGACGACCGAGACAGAACTTAAGGCCATTGCACCTCCGGCGATCATAGGGTTCAATGTCGGCCCGCCGAAGATATATAACAACCCTGCCGCCACCGGAATACCAACAATATTATAAGCAAAGGCCCAGAACAGATTTTGCTTGATATTTCTCATGGTGGCCCGGCTTAACTGCAAAGCTGTAACGACACCACCCAAATCCCCCTTCATCAAGACAATATCACCAGACTCTATCGCAACATCGATGCCTGTTCCCATAGCAATCCCTACGTCTGCCAAAGCCATAGCCGGGGCATCATTTATGCCATCCCCGACCATTGCAACCTTAAGACCTTTGGCCTGGATCTCCTTCACCTTAGCCGCCTTCTCCTCCGGCATTACCTGGGCGATCACCTCATCAATACCTGCCTGTTTAGCAATAGCCTCAGCAGTTGCACGATGATCACCGGTCAGCATAATCACCTGTAGCCCCATCTGTTTCAGTCGTGCAATAGTTCGCGGTGTTTCTTCTTTTATTTGATCAGCAATGCCGACAACGGCTTCAACCCTGCCATTAACCGCTAGATAAAGAGCCGTGCGACCCTCAGCCGCAAACCCCGCAGCAGTGTCATGAACCTTCTGGGTAATACCAGAACTACCTCGTTCTTCGATAAGCTCCAGATTACCAAACAGGAGGGAACTGCCCTCGACTTCTGCCTCAATGCCCCGCCCCGGAATAGCAGTAAACGTATCAGGCGAAACCAGTGTAATTCCCTCAGCCTGAGCCTTTCGGACAATCGCCTCTGCCAATGGATGTTCAGAGGCATTTTCAGCACTGGCAACCAAACGAAATAAGCTCTCTTTTGTTAATCCTCCTTCTGCAACAAGCACAAAATCTGTCAAGGCCGGCTTTCCATAGGTTAGCGTCCCGGTTTTATCAAATATTATGGCCTGAACATTCTTGGCCATCTCCAAGGCACCACCGCCTTTAACCAAGACCCCTAATTGGGCGCCACGGCCTGTACCGACCATGATCGAAGTCGGAGTCGCCAGGCCCATTGCACACGGACAGGCAATAACCATCACCGCCACAAAAATACGTAAAGCAAAAGAGAACTCAGCGCCGCCCAGAAAGTACCAACTCAGGCCGCTTAGAACGGCAATAGCCATTACTATCGGCACAAAATAGAGGCTGATTGTATCCGCAAGATTAGCAATCGGCGCTTTGGAACCCTGAGCATCCTGCACCATCTTAACAATTCGCGAAAGCACAGTATCCTGACCAACTTTTTCAGCTATTATCTCTAGTATTCCGTTGGTGTTCAGCGTTGCCCCGACAATCGGGTCACCAGGGCCTTTACTTACCGGGATACTCTCCCCGGTAAGCATGGACTCATCAATTGACGACCGCCCCTTAACAACTTTACCATCGACGGGCACCCTGTCGCCGGGTTTAATCAGTAACTGGTCCCCTACTTCAATTTCCTCCACCAAGATAGCAGTCTGCACTCCGTCCTTGATCAATATGGCCTGCTCAGGAACGAGTTTCATGAGTTGGCTTATAGCATCGGATGTTTTTGATTTTGATCGGGTCTCCAGATATTTTCCTAAAGAAACCAAGGCGATCAAGACGCCAGCAGACTCAAAATAGAGATCCATAACCCGGACCATAACGTTTATGCCTAGCATAATTTCAATGAGATTCCAGGTGCTATAGATAAAGGCAGCGCCTGTGCCGATAGCAATTAACGAATCCATATTTGGTGAACGTCTGAAGAGAGCAGGAAAACCATTGAGATAAAAGTTTTTTCCTGACCAGAGTATGGGAAGTACCAGAAAAAATTGCAGTAAAGCAAAGTTAAATGGCGAATTGTGGGGATTAATAACTGCCGGCATCGGCAGCCCTACCATCTCACCCATAGAGACAGTTAACAGAAGGATCGCAAAAACAAATGCCGGTAAAAGGCGCTTTTCCATCTGTTTCAAACGGAGCTGGGCCTCTTTTTGGCGCTCGGCAAGAACATTCTGCTGACCACTTACCGGTTGTGCTGTAAAGCCCAGAGAACCGATCGCCTCACGGATTTTTCGGGAAGAAGTAATTTTGGGATCATAGTGAACCATCGCAGACTCGGCGGCAAGATTCACCTCGGCTGTTTCAACTCCAAGCATACCTCCCACTACTTTTTCAATTCGACTGGAACAGGACGCACAACTCATTCCGCCTATCTGAAGGTCCAAACTGGCTGTCTCAGCTGGCAGTATCAGTTCAAATCCGAGATCAGCAATCTGCTTGCCGATCTGGTCAACGGTAATTCTGTCCGGTTCAAACTTCAAGAACACCGACTCAGCAGCAAGGTTAACCGTCGCCTCAATAACACCGACTGTTGCACCAACTACTTTTTCAATGCGCGTTGAACAGGCAGCGCAGTGCATCCCCTTGATATAGGCACGGATTTCAGACTGATTGCTTGATTGTTCTGTCATAAAAAAACTCTATTAAATAACTAAATATTAATTAGGGACACTTCCCATATTTACTGTATGGGTTATCCATAGTTTTGTCATTCAGAACACAAAAAAATTCTAAACTTGTTGTTATCTTTTGGCAGAATGTATAGATTCTGCACATAAAAATCTAGAAATTCTAGTGTAGTCCACTATATAACACAAAAGGAGATAAAAGATGCCAACAATAAAAATTTCAGGAATGCGCTGTGGCCATTGCCAAGGATCAGTCACCAAGACCTTAAATGAACTTGAAGGGGTTTCAGATGTCACCGTTGATCTGGACAAAGGTGAAGCAACTTACACAGCTGCTGATGGGGTAGATGTCGAGCTTATTAAAGCAGCCATCAGTAAAATTGGCTTTGAAGCCTCATAGCAGCATTTCATTGCCATTTTTTTGCTATTCGTGACAGCTTGCCATCCATTATCTTAACAGGCGACAGAACAGATGAAAAGTTTCAGGAAAGAGCTCTGGTTTAATGTTCCAACCCGAAGAGCCTTTATAAACATAACGCCCGAAGTCGAAAAATGCCTGAAGGAAAGCGGCATCAAAGAGGGACTCGCTCTCTGCAATGCAATGCACATAACGGCTTCAGTTTTTATTAACGACGACGAGTCCGGTCTTCATCACGATTACGAAAAATGGCTGGAAAAACTCGCTCCCCACGAACCGGTTTCACAGTATCGTCACAATGGTTACGAAGATAACGCCGATGCCCATTTAAAACGGCAGATCATGGGCCGCGAAGTGGTTGTGGCTGTCACAGACGGTCAACTTGATTTCGGAACGTGGGAACAGATTTTTTACGGGGAGTTTGATGGCGGCAGAAAAAAACGTGTACTGATTAAAATAATTGGTGAGTAACTCTATACTAGCACTCTGTGATGCCATTTATCCAGATAAAACAGTCGAGCAGAAACTTCTGCTCTTTGGACAACTCCCCAAACTTAATGCCCCGACGCCTGGCGACAGGTCCATCACTCGGCAGATCAGTGGGTATTGCCCTATCTGAAACGGTTTCCATCTGGATGTTGTTAAGGCAAGAATCGTGACTGCCAAAAACCATGCAGCATCCAGCTAACAACGAGGGCCATTTCTGGGTATCCGTGTAGCCAAAAGAAAGCCCACCCTCGCTTATATCAACGATCTCTCCAAGTGCAGGCCATTCCGAAGACATTACAAATGAAGACTCTTGTTTAACCTTAAACCGTTTAAACCGCCGCCGTTCATCTTCAATATATTGTGCTTCTTTCATGATAGCTCTCTACCAGTAAAAATCAAAAAAAATTAGTAACGGCTTAGTTGTCTCGATTCATGTCTATAAAGTCCTGAAGCATCCGGATCTGGTCCTCAGTCAAATCAGTAAACTTAATTCTCCGCAACTTAGTTACAATATGAGAAAGTGCCGATGAGTTGTGGAACACCTTATCAGAGACAACGGCATAGGACAAATCCTCAACACAGCAGCCGTCTGTACCGCATAAAATAAAGTTTGATGAGGGTGAGCGATCTCCGCCAAACTCAACATAACTAAACGATATTCCACCCAGACTTATATCGACAACTTCACCGACGTTGGGGGAACAACCGGCGAAAGTACCAGACCGAAGACTGACACGCTCGTGCCTTCGTCGATCGGCAAGTTGATCTGGATATTTATTCTCTAAAGATTCCGTTAGCATATGAAGTCATCACACCAGGTAATAGTTCAAAAAAAAGGGACTCAAGGGTAACCGTCTCCACAATCAAACTTGCTGCTGACAATCAGCGCCCTGACTTACATGAATTTTTTGCAATTATCATTCCACGCAACAACATATATTACAAACTAGTACAAATAGACACAAAATCAGTTAGTTAATCTGTTAAGGCCTTCCTTTCACCCTATCTTTCCAGATTCAACTATGCACTGTTTTTTTAATTTTGAGGGAATTTCACCCTCTTTAGTGTTTTTTTTTTAATAATGATTAGAATGGCTCTATGCTACTGAACAACATTTGCAATCGACAATTTCGCACACTGTACTTTATCCTCGGCACGATTTTGCTCTGCCTAGGCTCTGTTAACAAGGTAGTCGCAATGCAAATGTCTGCACCCAGCCCGCCATTTTCAGCTGGCGAACGCCTTACCTTTCAGATTCGCTGGGGCATTATCAATGCCGGACAGGCAACCCTTGAAATTGCTCAACCAGAAGGTGATTCCAGCCAGGATTCCCAGCATTTCATTCTTACTGTCAAAACTTCTCCTGCCATTGATATCTTCTATAAATTTCGTGAGCGTGTCGACTCCTATACAGACAGCAACGTCACAAAAACTTTACGTTACAAAAAAGTGCAATCCGGCAGAACTACCCGTGATATTGATGTTGCCTTTGACTGGCAGAACAATAAGGTACAATACTCAAACTTCGGCACGCCGCTTGAACCCATTGACCTCCAGGCAGGCACCTTAGACCCGTTATCATCGCTCTATTACATACGCCGGCAAGTCACCGGGCCAAACATACTCATAGAGCGACCCGTTACCGACGGCAAAAAAATTGTTATCGGTAAAGTTCATTACATTAAGCAGGAAACCATCTCGATAAACGGGAAAGAATACGACACGATCATGCTCGAACCGGAGCTCAAGCATGTCAAAGGGGTGTTCGAAAAAAGCAAAAATTCAAAGATGTATATCTGGGTAACCAATGACTCAAGAAAACTCTTAGTAAAACTTAAAAGTAAGGTCGTGGTGGGGAGTTTTGTGGCTGAACTAATTGACTATCAAGAAAACAGTGCACAGAGAGAAAAGAATGGAGCCACTTAACGGAGTCGAACCGTTGGCCTTTCGATTACGAATCGAATGCTCTACCATCTGAGCTAAAGTGGCTCTTTATAAAAAACAGGCGTAAAAACGTTTAGCCTGGAGAGAAATATCGGCTATCGAGCTTTAGGGAATGCCTGAAAACGGGCCGATATTCGAATTCAGCTACTATCAATTTTATTATCAACTGTCAAGTATTGTCTAACGAGACCAAACAATGTCTACAAATAAAAATCCCATACGTATTTTAATTGTTGATGATGATCACACCCACCGCCTCATGCTTAAGGCTATGCTGAAAAAATGGGGTTGGTCCACTTCCGAGGCAGATGATGGCACCACAGCTGTTGAGGCTGTAAAAGAGCAAGCTTACGATGCCATTTTGATGGATGTGCGAATGACTCGAATGGACGGCATAGAAGCCTTAAAACAAATACACGCTTACAACCCGGCAATCCCTATTATTATCATGACGGCCTATTCATCTGTAGACACTGCTGTTGAAGCCATTAAATTAGGGGCCCACGATTACTTAACAAAACCTCTCGATTTTGACAGACTCAAACTCACCATGCTGAAGGCTCTCGACCATCGACAGGTTGTTGAACAGCAGGAAGGGCGTAAAACTGGTGAGACTCCATCACTTTGTGCCAACAACATTATCGGCGGCTCAGATTCGATGCTCGAATTACTCGACATGCTTGCAGTCGTTGCCCCGACAGAGGCCACCGTCCTGATCACAGGAGAGTCAGGCACCGGCAAGGAGCTTATTGCCACAGCCCTGCACGAAAACAGTCCACGCCGGAATGCACCCTTCATCAAGGTTAATTGTGCCGCCTTGATGGAAAACCTGCTGGAATCAGAACTTTTCGGTCACGAAAAAGGTGCCTTCACCGGTGCAGACAAACGTCGAGACGGTAAATTCATTCAGGCTAATGGCGGCACTCTTTTTCTCGATGAAATCGGAGAAACCTCACCGGCAATGCAGGCAAAACTATTACGTGCCTTACAAGAAGGTGAGGTGCAGCGCGTGGGCGGCCAGGAAACCCTTTCCGTTGATGTACGCTTTATAGCGGCAACGAACAAAATCCTCGAAGAGGAAGTGCAAACCGGTAATTTCAGGGAAGATTTATACTACCGCCTCAACGTTGTTACCCTGCTCATGCCTCCCCTTCGTGAACGCCCAAGTGATATCCCACTTCTTGTCAACCATTTCACCAATAAATTCTCCAAAAAAAATAATCGCAAGGTTGACGGCATCACGCCAAAGTGCATGGACATGCTTGTTCACTATCATTGGCCCGGCAATGTTCGAGAACTTGAAAATGCTATCGAACGCAGTGTAATTCTCATGCGGGGAGATTATGTTGATGAGGCAGGACTGCCGATTACCGTTCGCAAGGCCTTTGACGAACCGGCAAGAACATCCCCTGCTACAGGATCTCAAAAACCAGCCACACTTGAGGAAGCCGAGCGCATGGTCATACTGAACACCATGGAAGAGACCAGCGGCAATAAGAGTGAGGCCGCCAGACGCTTAAACATCACACGCAAAACACTACTCAGCAAACTCAACAAATACGATTTGTGATTTCGGGTTTGAACCTAAAAACCTGATTAGCGCTAATCATATGGAAAAATGTAAATTCCTTAATGCTGTCAAGTTAAACTTACAGCCTTCAGCGCCGCATAGGGGCAATACGATCCTCAGCAATGGGCGATGCATCAATAAGATAGTCGTCTCCGTCGCCTATACATCGTACTCGCCCTGGGCAGGGGTTACCATTGCTGTCTTTCTTTCCATATCGGGCCACAAGGCTCGCCGCAATTTCTATATCGTCTTTTGAGGTTTCAAAACGCAGCACGGCCAAAGGACCAGGTCTATCCTCAAGTCTGAGCTGGACATCTTGTGGCTGGACATTGCCTTCCATTAAAATATTCTCTGACTCCTTGTGTCCCAGGGCTAGCCACCCACCACCCGGCAACTGAAATTGCCGCCCAACCGTAATGTGCTGAATATCTGATGCCGAAATATTTTCATGTTCGGCATAGAACAGTTTAATCCGTTGGCCAACCACAGGATCAGTGAGCATGCACCCCCCTGCCGGGGTTGGATAGTCTGTCACACCGAATTCCTTCGCTAAGGCAATCTGCCCCGAACGACTTCGGCCATTAATATCGTATAACTCCTCGCGATCAACCAGTCCAGCCAGCTCAGCATTCGTTGGTTCAAGTTTTTTAGCACACAAAGGTCTCAAAAGAATTCCGTCACACCCTGAATCTCGCTCAACAAGACGCAAAGCGTCTCGTCGTTGTGACATAGGTCGCTGCCCAACCACTTCGCCTGAAATCAAAAAAGAAGCCCCTGCGGCCTGCATCATTTCACGCGCCCGTGACATCATGAAAATCTTGCAGTCAAGGCAGGGGTTAAAATGCTTGCCAAAACCATGGGCAGGAGAACGTAACAGCTGAATATAGTCGTCACTGATATCAACTAACTGGACATTAATTTCGTATTTTTCATCTATTTTCTGGCAATAATCACTGCCGAGAAGATGCCTATCGAAAAACGGACTGACAAACTTAACTGCCAGAACTTCTATCCCCTGTAAGGCCATCACCCGGCAGGCGAGAATACTGTCAAGCCCGCCGGAAAATAGGGCAAGCGCCTTTGTTGTCATTTTTTTTACCTGTTACGAAATACAAGTTCACGCGCAAAGGCCAGAGACATCTCTGAGACTGAATCTCCGTCTAGCATTCGGGCAAGTTCAGCTACACGCTCATCGTGATCAAGCTGAAAGATAGTTGTATTGGTGCGGCCATCAGCCTGAGATTTGGCAACCTTAAAGTGGACTTGTCCGCAGGCCGCAATCTGCGGAAGGTGAGTAATGCAGAGAACCTGATGATGACCTGACAGCTCTTTAATTTTCTTAGCCACAGCCTCGGCGGCTATACCACCCATACCGGCATCGACTTCATCAAAAATTACGGTATCGATAAAATCCTTTTTAGCAAGCACACATTTCAAGGCCAGCATGACCCTGGAAAGCTCGCCACCTGAAGCAATCTTAATAAGGGGCTTGACCGGCTCGCCGGGATTCGCGGAGAACATAAACTGAACGCTGTCCCAGCCAGTACTGCCCAACCGCTCAAGCTGGTCAGTATCGGTATGTTGAAAAATCACCTCAAACTCGGCCTGCGCAAAACTTAAATCCTTCAGCTCTCTGGTAATAGCCAGACTTACATTCTGAGCAGTCTTCATCCGCTCGCTGGAAAGTTGCGTCGCTTTCAGGATCAGCTCTTGTTCATGGAGCAAAACCTGCTTGTGCAGAAGCGCTACCGTCTCGTCCATCCCGGCAATCTCAGCAAGTTCATCGGCTGCACTCTGCCCGAAAGCAATAACATCATCAAGTGTCACACCGTACTTACGCTTCAGTTGCTGGAGCTGATGAATTCGGGAGGCGATCTCTTCAAGATTTCCGTCATCATATGGCAGATTATCCACATAAATTCGCAGACTGCGCCCGTACTCCTCAACCAGATAACTCTGCTCAGTAATCGAGTCAGCCACATCTGTAATACCCGAATCAAGTTCAGCCATTGACACCAGGTCCGAACGAACTTGCATTAACAGATCAGCGGCAGAGATCACCGCTTTAAGGGACTTCGCCCCCATCCTTCGCAAATCATCGGCTGACTTTAAACGTTTTTTATCATTTGCCAGAGACTCATCTTCTCCCGGCACAACAGCCGCTTCATTAATTTCCTTAACCTGATACTCAAGAAAATCCCGGCGCTGCTCCTTCTCATGCTCACGCGCTTTCAACTCTGCCAATTGATTCTTGGCAGCGGCCCATCTCTCAAACAAACCGGACACTTCTTCTCTACTTTTCCACAGGTCACCAACCAGATCGATAAAATCCAGATGAAATCTTGAGGAGAGCAACTGTTGATGATCTCGCTGGCTGCCAACACTGATCAGTTTTTCCGTTACCTGCCCCACAAGCTTAGCGGTCGCCAATCCACCATTGATATAATACTTGCTGGTCCCTTCACGTCTAAAGGTTCGCTTAATGAGAAGCTCATCATCATAATCCAGCCCCATCTCCTCGAACTGTTGACGAAGCGCTCTGTTTTCAGAAACTGTAAACAAGGCCTCAATCTGGGCCTGATCCATTCCAGTTCTAATCCAGGTGGTTGCCCCACGTCCACCTGACAGCAAATCTATTGCCTGCAAAATTATTGATTTTCCAGCGCCGGTCTCACCTGTCAGGACGCTTAATCTGTCGCCAAGATCGATACGCAGTTTTTCAATTAAGGCCAAATTTTCAATTCGTAGTTCTTTAAGCATGTTTATTCCTATACCGAAGAAACGTGGTTCAGAAAAGTATTTTTTATGATAAACTACTTATCCTTTCAACCTCCGGTCAACTTATGAACGTAAAACTAAATAACATTAAGCACTTTTTGTGCAAGCTTACCTTAGCTGTCTTTATTGTCGGCCTGATCCCCCTGCCCGGTCTTCACCAGTCCAAGGCTCTGGCCTTTTCTGTAGGTGACGAGAAAGAGGTAGGAGAAAAGCTCTTAAGTATAGTCCGAAAAAGCTTTAATGTTTACGACGATCCTGACATTGTCAACTATATCAACTCACTCGGATCACGTATTCTTACTGTTGCCGGTCACCAGTTTTTTGATTACCACTTCTTCGTGATCAACAACTCCGACTTTAATGCCTTTGCGGCTCCCTCAGGGCTGATATTTATCCACTCCGGCCTTATTGAAGCCATGAGCAATGAAGGTGAACTGGTAAGTGTCATGGCCCATGAGTGTGGTCACGTAACCAGCAGGCATATTTCAGATCGCATTCAAAAAACTCAAAAAACCAGTATGTTAAGCGCCGCAATGCTTATTGCCGGCATTGCTATCGGAGCAGGGCCCTTAACAGAGGCACTGGTGGCTGGCTCCATGGCAGGCAGCGCAGCCATGTCGCTTAAGTTCAGCCGCCTTGACGAAGAAGAGGCTGACAGGCTGGCATACAAGTGGATGCTTGGCATGGGCATGGATCCAGGCCCGATGGTCAGCATGTTAAATAAAATGCATCGCCAAAGTGTCTACTTGACGGCAAACATCCCACCGTATCTGCTAACCCATCCTGAGCCAAAAAGAAGAATGGGGTATGTTCAGGAGTTAATTGAGTTATCAGAAATTACCAAAACCTTTCCAGCACGAGATGATTTTGACTTTCTTCGTATTAAATACAGAATTATGTCAAAAACAAAAAGCTCGACCACAATGCAGGCAATATTTGGGCGACAGGCCACCAAGGAAAATGTCCAGGAATCTCAAATGGCCCATTATGGTCTCTATTTATCCCAGCTTGAAAAAGCAGACTATACAAACGCCGAGGAATCACTTCGAAAAGTAATGACTCTATACCCGGACAAAAATATTCTGACCACCGATCTTGGCGTCCTCTATTCAAAAAGCAACCAGCACGAAAAGGCCTTTGAACTTTTTTCCCAAGCCGCAAAAAATGACCCGGACTGCGCCTACACACAATACAACCTGGCTTTAGCACATCAGAAAAGAGGTGAAAACGATAAGGCACTTTTCCTTTACGAGGGCCTGTTAACCAAATTCCCCGATCACGCCAGAATACATTACAACGTTGGCAATCTTAAAGCACAGATGGGCCAACAGGCCGCATCACATTATCATCTGGGATATTATTTCTGGCTGGAAGGAACTAAAGACAATACACAATACCACCTGAACCAGGCTAAAAACCAATCTGAGGACATGCCCACTCAACACCTTGCCACGACTCTCTTAAAAAAGATAGAGCGCCTTGAAAAGATGTAAGCTGAGGTGCTGCCCAATAGACACTATTTTTGTGTTTTTTGCCACCGAACCACACAGAATGGCACGGAAAACTAAAAGCATTGGCTTGTTTTATTTGTTGGGATTCAATCTCGATTCGTGCCTCTTCTAATTCACCAGACACTTTCCTTTCAGTGTGTTTCCGTGTATTCCGTGGCCAATAAGTATAAACTAACCCCGATAAAACGGGATAAGTGCCTTTCGCAGAGTATTTTCTTGTAAAAAAAACAAGAAAATACTCTGTAAGGCACTAATTGTTTTTACGTATTTTACGAATCGCCATAACTGCAAAATCTCTGAACAATCGTACCGTTTTTATGCGGCTCTTATCAAGGTTTGGCCGACCGGCTTTCCTGTCCAGATAGATCATCCCGATGCCTTTGCCATCAATACAAATGGGGAACAAGTAGACGTTCCTGTTTTTTACCAGATATTGTAAATCGTCAGGAAAGGCACTCTTCTTGTTGGCCGGGATCATCATATCCTTACAGGCCTTCAAGGCCAGGGGAATTGCGTAACTACTTTTAGCAAGATCATGCTCAAATTTCCCAACCCCGGCAGGATCGACCTCACCTAGGCCAAAACGACCAACCAAGCACATTTTAGTGGGCTGTACGCTTATAATTGAAAGAATAACCCGGTCAAAACCAACGCCCCTATAGAGTCCTTCCAGAAGGTTGGCATAAAAATCGTTAATATCAAAGGGCCCCATGAGTGTTTCCGTAATATCACGAATAAAGTCATCGACGGATTTGTCCGTACTGATTGGCAGCTCATTGAGGCCATCAAGATTGTGCTCATGTTCTTCAGCCGCTTTTTTAGCAGCAGCCTGCTTTGCATCAACCTTGCCTACTGGCTTAGCCGAGGACAAAACACCATTCTCAACATTTTTCTGAATATTGGTTAAGCGGCTGCGAATTTTGAGTTTATTCAAACCGTAGCGGATGGAGTCGGACACATCTTCTGAGACCTCCACGCAGTTCAGAACCCTCTCAACAACTTCAGCGGCATCAACCGATAACATTTCGCCATAGCGATCCATCAGTGGGGTTAAATCTGATCCATCACAAAGCTTATCAACAAAATTATTCGAAAAATGCGCTAAATTCTGCAAATAGCCTTCAGTGTCATAGTTACTGCCTGGCTTTGGAGGGTTATTATCCATAGAGGCGATGGCCTTTTCGGAAAGATTCCAGAACCTGGCAACCTCCTGACCGACATCATTATAGGTCAAATCAGAAAGAATAGCCTTTGAGGCGCCATCTTCACTCATGCCGTTGCTGATTTTCTGTTCGATTTCCCGATATTTTTCCGGCAGATAGATACAAACAATAATTTTACCCAGATTATGTAACAGGGTGCAGATAAATGCCTCTTCAGGCGGAACATTGAGATTTTTTTCAACTGCCATATCTCGCGCTTGCAAACCACTAAGAAAAGAGCGGATAATCACCTTTCCTGACTTATCTAACGAAAGAATCTTTTTTGAGCCTGGCAGAGGCATGATCGCGTCAGCGCTTGCACCTTTTCCTGAGATGGTATTTATC
>JADGBM010000060.1 GCA_015231515.1 Desulfobulbaceae bacterium | reverse complement strand
GGTTGGTTTAATCGCGGCTTTGGCCTGGTAAATAATCGGTTTGGCCGCATCGCATAAGGTATCTCCGGTGGTAGTTGCTTTGAGTTTGGCAACCGCGACAATCATGCCGGGAATAGCGGTGCTGACTGGTTTTGACTCTTTGCCCTCTATGGTCAGCAGTTGACCAAAACGCTCTGGTGTGTCTTTGGTTGAATTAAGGAAGGTGTCTCCGGTGAGAGTTCCGGACATAACTCGAAACAGCGTCAGTTTTCCCGAGTAGGGGTCGGCCATGGTTTTAAATACCAGCGCTGAGAAAGGTGCGTCTGGAGATGATGCTCTCTCTTCGATTTCACCCTTGGGAGAGGTTCCGACAAAAGGGGCATGTTCCGCCGGAGAAGGCAGAAGATCGGTGATTGCGTTGAGTAGAAGTTCGGTACCTAAATTTGCAGTGGCGGCGCCGGCAAGAATGGGAGAGAGTTTTGCGGATTTTATAGCATTAACGAGGCCTGCCTTCAAATCTTCGTCAGAAAGCTCACCTTCTTCAAGAAACTTTTCGATGAGATCATCATCAGTTTCAGCAACCAGCTCCATGAGGGATTCACGATACATGACAACTTCATCAGCCATCTCCTTGGGCACCAGGGCTTTGCGGACTTTTCCCGTCGAGCCGTCAAACATGTAGGCATCTTGGTTAACGAGATCGATTACACCTTTAAAATTGCTTTCACTGCCGATCGGCAGGTGAATAACCGCAGCCTTTAAAGGCAGAATGTCATTGATAGCCTTGATGGTCCGGTCGAAATTGGCCCGCTCTCTATCCATTTTATTTATGAAGATGAGAGTGGGGAGTCCTGACTCCACCAGAAAGTCGGCGATACGTTCCGTCTGGTGTTTAACGCCAAGTACCGCGCCGATGGTGAAAATTGCACTGTCAACAACCTGGGTGGCGAAGATGGAATCGTTGAGGAAGTTGTCGTCACCGGGAGTATCGGTCAGGAAAACCTCTTTTTTATTCCAGGAGAGGTTGTTGAATGATGAGCTGATCGACAGGTTGCGTTGGATCTCCTCGGGCTCGAAGTCCATGCATGAGCTGCCGTCATCAACTTTTCCCAGTCGGGTGGTTTTGCCGGCTGTGAACAAAAGAGCTTCAGCTAAAGAGGTCTTTCCGCACTTACCGTGGCCAAAGATTCCAACATTACGCAACGCATGAATTTCGCTCATGAACTTCTCCGTAGTATAAGTTAATGGTATTTGTGAATTTTATGAGATACACAGTGTTAGTCATCACTCTTTTATACAGACTTATGAGCTAATATAAAGGCTAAATGATGTCAACTGATTATTGTCGATTATTGTAGAGGCGTGTAATTGCATCTCAGTGTTTGACTGTTCTGAACTGTAGTTAATTCCTTGCGATATCGACGCATGACTGATAAGTTCCAGTCCAACTAAAAAGCTGTCTTTTTGCTGGCCATAAATGCGAAAATTGAAACTATTGTGATATGAAAAAACCCTCTGATAGTACCGGGAAGATTGCAAAGTCTGCAGGGCTGGTTGGCATCGCGGTGATGTGCAGCAGGGTGCTGGGCCTGGTGCGCGAGCAGGTGATGGCAACTCTGTTTGGGGCAGGGATGGCCTATGATTCATTTGTCGTAGCCTTTCGGATACCTAACCTGCTGAGAGACCTGTTTGGTGAAGGCGCCTTGAGTGCCGCATTTGTGGCAGTCTTTTCTGATTACGACACCAATAAGGGCAAGAAGGCGACCTGGCAGCTGGCCAACAATGTACTTTCGGCGATAGCCATACTGGTAAGTTTGATCACTCTTTTGGGGATTGTCTTTGCGGGCCCGTTAGTAACTCTGATTGCACCTGATTTTGCACTGATTACCGGCAAGGCCGAGCTAACCAGGAAGCTGACCGTTATCATGTTTCCTTTTTTGGTTTTTGTCTCAATTGCTGCCGTTGTTATGGGGATTCTCAACAGTAAGGGACGTTTTTTTGTGCCCTCCATATCATCGAGTTTCTTTAACCTGGGGTCGATTGTTGGTGGGGTATCGCTGGCCATAATTTTACCCAAATTTGGTTATCCGGCGATTGTCGGAATGGCAATTGGTACCCTGATCGGTGGTTTTCTGCAGATGTCCGGGCAGTTTCCAACCCTGTTAAAAACAGGATTTCGCTTTAAGCCACAGGTTGATCTCCGTGATCCTGGCCTCCGCCGCGTGTTTATGTTGATGATTCCGGCGATTATAGGATTAGGTGCCACTCAGATTAATATTTTTGTGAATACTAACTTTGCCTCGTCTTGTGTTGAGGGCAGTGTCTCCTGGTTAAACTATGCCTTTCGATTAGTGCAGTTTCCCATTGGTGTTTTCGGGGTTGCCGTTTCAATTGCCACTATGCCTGTTATTTCACGGTATGCCGCGCAAAAGAACTTCACCGGAATTCGTGAGACCTATGTCTCAGCTTTGACAATGGCATTTTGTCTGACAATTCCTGCAACTGCCGGGCTTTTCTTACTGTCGGAGATGATTGTAAAAATAATTTTCGAGCACGGGCAGTTCAGTATGTTTGATACTGTTCGTACCGCTGAGGCCTTACGTTTTTACGTCTTGGGCCTTTTCGCCTACGCTTCAGTTAAGATTACTGTGCCGGTGTTTTATGCACTCAATGACACCAAATTCCCGGTAGTTGCTAGTTTTCTGGCTGTGGGAACCAATATCTTAATTATTCTGCTTACCATTGACGGGATGCAGCACAAGGCGATAGCACTTTCTACTTCCTGTGCCATGTTTGGTAATTTTGTTTTGTTAAGTGTGGTCTTGTATCGAAAGCTGTCCGGTTACTCTCTTTCCTATCTGGTAAAAGGTTTTTTGAAGGTGGTTTTTGCTACTGGTGTCATGTGGGTTTGGTTGCGGTTTTTTAAAGACCTTATGGCGCAAAGTGAGCGTGGCTTTTTTACAGAAATCGGCGGGCTTATCTTTTTGGTATGTTCTGGTGCCGGAGTCTATGGAGGCGTTTTGTATCTGACCAGACTGCCGGAACTGACAACATTGGTGGCGAAGGTTGTTGGGCGAGTCCGGCCCTGATCACTGATAGCGGCAGGGTCGATTGTTGACCGTTGTCTTCAACTGTTTTTAAAATGGGACTGCTGGCGTAAAAGTTCAAGCTGAGAAAGTATAGCTGGAACAGCGGTGTCGACTCTAAGGATTCGCGCCCCCATTGTAAATGGTATGAAGCCAAGGTTGGTGAACTGTTCAACTTCGTAGTCGATCCAACCGCCTTCCGGGCCAATGGCTATATCGATCCGCTGTTCTGGGCCTTCTGTTTTGGTATCTCGTAAATAGGCAGTGCCGTGGGGATGGGCAATAAGTCTCAGGTTTCTGGAACTGCTGTCTGCTGCTATCTGCTCTATGAAGGATTTGAACCTGCGGTGAATCTGCACCTCGGGAGTTCGTGTATCCACCGATTGTTCAATGCCTTTGAGCAGGAAAGGGGTGTAGTTATCCTGCTCAATAATAGACGAGTCGAGAAAACTTTTTTCGACGCGTTTTGAGCGCAGGAGTGAAATTTGCTCAATGCCCATGGAGGCAGCCTGGGCCAGCACACGTTTTAACATGATTGGTCGGGGAATTGCCAGGATCAGATGGACGGGGAGCCGTTCTGGGGGGGGCTTTTCTACCTGTACGTGAAGCAGGGCGCCTTCTTTTGAAAGGGCTTCGACCGTTCCTGAACCGATTTTTTCATTGATGATACCGATTTTAACAGTGTCACCGATCTGTACTTTAAGGATTTTGCGCAGGTGCTTCAACTTGTCGCCGGTTATGATAATACGATCATTGACTATCTCTGCTTTATGGATAAGTAGAATATTCATGTTTGCGAGTTGGGACGTTGGTCTCTTCGAATAAAACAGTTAGAGAAATAAAAGGTGAAAGGCTGAAAATGTTTGTTTATCGAGTCGGGAACCTGACACCACAAATTTAAGATCACTTTAATGCGCTCCTTATATAACATATTGCAGCTGGTGACGCTGATTTTTTTCCTGCCATTGCTTGCCTTGATGGCACTATTCTCATCAAAATACAAGGAACGTATCCCGCAGCGCCTGGGGATAGATCTTCAGATTCCCGCTAAAAAGTCGGGCCGACCTCGGATTTGGATTCATGCCTTATCTGTTGGAGAAGTGACCTCCGCTAAACCTCTTGTCAAGGCATTGCGCCAGAAAATGCCCGAATGTGAGCTGCTGTTTTCGTCTGTTACTCAGGGGGGGCAACTGATGGCAAAGGAGATTTCTACTGTTGTTGATCAATTTATCCCGTTTCCATTCGATCTCTTTTTTACGGTTCAACGTTTTGTTAAGAAAGTGAAGCCTGATATTTTTGTGCTTGTCGAGACCGATTTCTGGCCCAATATTATCTGGCAATTGCAGAGAGATGGTGTCCCTTATGTTCTGGTTAATGGCCGTATTGCTCAGAAATCATTTGCCAGATACAAGTTGTTAAAGCCTCTTTTTTCCTCTTTTTTTGATTCATTTGCGGCGCTCTCCATGCAGATGGACAGCGGTCGCCTGCAACTTCGGCAGTTGGGGATTGCCTCTCAAAAAATTACAAGTTACGGCAACCTGAAATTTGATTTAGAGCTGAAAATTGAGGATGCTCCAGATCTGACCCGCATGACAAACTGTTTCAGAGGAAGGTACGTGGTAGTGGCGGGGAGTACCCATGATGGCGAAGAGCGGATTATTCTCGAATCCTTTGACCGGTTGCGCAAAACCAGAGGAAATTTATTACTGGTAATTGCACCTCGAAACATTGAACGGTCCAGGAAAGTTTATGAGATGGCGGTTGCCTCGGGTTTTGATGCGGCTCTTGAAACAGACGAACTAACTGATTTGACCCAAGTAATTATTCTAAACACCTTGGGTGAGCTGGTCTATCTGTATAGTTATGCTGATATCGCCTTTGTCGGGGGAAGTCTGGTTGATGAACGAGGGCATAATCCCTTGGAACCTGCCTATTGGGGAAAGCCGGTTGTTTATGGGCCATACATGGCAGATTTTAAGGAGGCCAGTCAAGGTCTTTTGAGGGCAGGGGCGGCCAGACAGACAACCCCGAAGGATTTTGGTGAAACGATTGGCCAGCTCTGTGCTGATCCGCAACTCTGTGTTAAAATGGGTAGCAATGCCTCAAAATTTGTTATGTCGCATCGGGGTGCTGCTCGAAAATATGCCGACTTAATCCAGCAAATAGTAGAAAACCATGTCTCCTGATAGCTTGAAAATTTGCTTTACCTTCGGGAAGCTATTGGCACCGTTCTACAGTTTAGCTATGCGCTTACGTGCGGCACTGTATGCCAATGGGCTCTTTTCGTCCGAGAAGCTGTCTCTTCCGGTTATCAGTATCGGTAATTTGACAATGGGGGGTACGGGAAAGACGCCGGTGGTCATGTACATTGTTCGTTTGCTTGGTCAAGAGTATAAACCGGCCGTCATCAGCAGGGGCTATGGTGGTAAAAGTGTGAAGCCTGTTACCATTGTCTCTGACGGCCAGAGTGTCCTGCTCGGGCCTGATGCGGCGGGTGACGAACCTGTCCTTTTAGCTCAAGCTCTGCCTGGGGTTCCTGTCCTTACCGGGGCAAAACGAGTAAAGACCGGACGCCATATTGAGGCGGGCAGGCTGGCAGACCTGATTGTGATGGATGATGGCTTTCAGCACTTGGCTCTGGCCAGAGATCTCAATCTTGTTCTTTTTTCAGGAGATGAGTTGCTTGGTGATGGATGGGTGTTTCCTGGCGGGGTATTGCGTGAACCGGTCTCGGCCTTGGGTCGTGCCGACGCCTTTATTATTACAGGAGTTACCGAACAGAATAAGGCGAAGGTTGAAAAGTTTAAAGACAGGCTTGGGCACAGATTTTCTGATACGCCAATTTTTGACATTCACTATCGTATTGCAGGCTTTGTCGCCCATGGGACTGATCCGCAGCAACTTCCCGTTGCTGCTTTGCTGGGGAAAAAACTCTTTGGCTTTTGCGGTATTGCCAAACCTGAAGGTTTTTTCTCGGCACTCAGGGGCGCAGGCCTGCTGCTCTCTGGGATGCAGGCCTTCGCTGATCATCATCGCTACAGTGAAAATGATCTCAGGCTTTTGTCTGAAGGCGCCCAGCAGGCTGGTTGTGACGGACTTGTGACCACAGCAAAAGACTTCGTTAAAGTAAAGAATATGTCTGTTCCATTGCCAATCTGGGTGGCGCAACTTAATCTGATTGCCAGTCACGATTTTGATATGTTTGTCCTCGGCACAGTTAGAAGGGCTGGCGCAGCTCTCAATGCCGACATTTGAAATCCAATGCCATTAACTTAAGAAACATTTGTAAATTCATAAAACCTTATAGTATCGTCATCCCGGCATGTTTTTAGCCGGGATCCAGGAAGTTTTATGTTTAGCTGGATCCCCGATAACAGCATTCGGGGATGACGGCTTCACAATCATACTCGTTAAGTTAATGACATTGATTTGAAATGTGGAATTGTGAATTTTTGCTGTAAATATTCGGTTTGCCCTGAAAGGGCCAGAGCATACCAGCCCAGGGCAGCGCCCTGGGGACTGGAATAGTACAGATAGCCCTGAAAGGGCGTGACATCTGACCCTGCCGGTTTTAAGCCTATGTGACGCCCTTTCAGGGCTATTTATTATATGTTCCTATATCCCAGGGCGTTGCCCTGGGCTAGTATGTTACGCCCCTTTGGGGCTGAGGAAAAACACCCGCTAAGGAGGAAATGTTACTACTTAACTGTTTTTAGCTCAAGCCGAATATTTACTTTTTGCTGTGGCTTTTTTGATCCAGATCAACTGGTTAGGTTGGTTTTGTGTTTTTTTGTACACACCTGTGGCTGGCCCGCTCAACGTATTTGAAGCAGGAGTTCTGATATTTTTTTTATTATAACTCGCTGAAAATAAAGGCGATATTTTTTTTAGTCGGTTTGGTTGGGGGCTAATGTGCTGTTTGGCTTGAATTTTGCTCTGTACAACTACTAGTATGGCTAACCTCTGGAATTCTTTTAGAAATGGATTCACAGATCCTTGTAGGTAAAACATATATTGGAGATCTATTTCGCTGATTCAGTTGCGAAATTTATAGATATAATGGAAATTTATCAGCACACCTTAAAAAAATCAGTCAGCTTTTGTGGAATCGGGTTGCACACCGGTGCACCCGTTGAGCTGACAATTTCACCTGCCCCCGCCAACAGTGGCATCCGTTTTAAATTTAAGGGCAATGATGATTCAATGCCGGCCTATATGAACAGCGTTGTTGATACCAGACTGGCAACTACCATTGCCAGTCATGGAATGGTGTTTTCAACAACGGAACATCTCCTTGGTGCGCTTGCTGGCCTGG
Organism: Desulfobulbaceae bacterium; assembly: GCA_015231515.1. NCBI lineage: Bacteria > Pseudomonadati > Thermodesulfobacteriota > Desulfobulbia > Desulfobulbales > Desulfobulbaceae > Desulfobulbaceae bacterium. The sequence continues at coordinate 11,073 of JADGBM010000060.1, read as the reverse complement.
GAATTGATAATGCCCTTGTGGAGCTTGATGCCCCCGAGTTGCCGATCATGGACGGTAGTGCCGGCCCTTTTGTTCATATTCTGAAAAAGGCCAGTCGCAAAGAGCAAAAAGCCTCGCGGCGTGTCCTCAAAATTACTGAGGAGATCTGCTACCGTGAAGGAGATAAGGATATACGCATTTTACCTCACGATGGGCTTAAGTTTACCTGTAACATAGATTTTGATCATGAGTTTGTTAAAAGCCAGACCTATACCTTTGAGTTGTCACCCGAAGCGTTCGTGAACGAGATTGCTTCAGCCCGGACCTTTGGCTTTATCGAGCAGGTCGAGATGCTTCAGCAGAATGGCTATGCGCTTGGCGGTTCACTGGACAACGCCGTGGTCATTGACCGCAACGGCGTGATTAATGAGGACGGACTTCGCTTTAATGATGAGTTTGTTCGCCACAAAATTCTGGATCTAATTGGTGATCTGGCCTTGCTTGGCTGTCCGATGTTTGGACATGTGATAGCATCGAAATCAGGTCATAGCCAGCATCTGGGGTTGATGAAAGAGATTGCTGCACATCCGGAAAAATGGCAGATCGTTGAACTTCAAAAAAACGGGGAAAGCTGTATCCTGGAAAAGATTGTAAATACCACTAAGTCTGCACGAAATATGCTGCTTCCTTTCTTGATACCGCCTGCCGATTTTCCTGGAAGTTGCCCTGCCGTAGTTTGAAAATTCCCCTGGAAAGGAGAGAAAAACCTGTATGACCCGGAGTGGGTTGTACAGGTTTTTTTTTGTTGTTTTTTCCAGGCTATGGGGTATGACGCTTCTGAGTGAAGTGAATTTTCATTTTTTATGTTCATTCTGCAAAACAGATGAAGGCCCTGTTTTTTGCGGCTGATTATCAATAATTGATACACATAAAGGGAATTAGCATGGCTACTACTATTGGATTTATAGGCGGAGGCAGGATGGCGGAAGCTCTCATTCAGGGAATTTGTGCCTCCGGACTGGCGTTGCCTGAACAGATTTTTGTTGTTGACCTTGATCAGGGTAGACGAACTTTTTTACATGATAGTTTTGGTGTTTCTGTATTCGACCAGGCAGGCCCGGTGGTTGATAGTTGCGATCTACTGGTTCTTGCCGTTAAGCCTCAGGTAATGGCAAAGGCCTTAGGCGGGATTAAAGATAGTGTGCAGTCCAGACATCTATTAGTTTCTATCGCTGCTGGCGTTTCTTTGGCTTCAATTGAGACTGCCTTGGACGGTGCGCCATGTCACCTGGTCAGGGTAATGCCCAATACGCCTGCGCTTGTCGGGGAAGGTGCGGCGGCTATCAGTCCCGGAAAAGGTGCTGACGAGGCCGATGTTGCTAAGGTGAAAGCCCTTTTTGATGCTGTCGGGCAGACGGTGGTTCTTGCTGAAAGCTATCTTGATGCTGTGACAGGATTGAGTGGCTCCGGGCCGGCCTATGTATTTAGTTTTATTGAAGGGCTTATTGATGGCGGAGTTAAAGTTGGATTGCCCAGACCGGAGGCCCAAACCTTAGTTTTGCAAACGGTTCTTGGTTCTGCCAAACTTGCCATGGAGACAAAGCAGAGTCCGGCAGATTTAAAGGCCATGGTCACCTCGCCAGGCGGTACTACAATTGCTGGTCTTCATGCGATGGCTAGGGCCGGATTTCAGGGCATTTTGATGGATGCTGTTGAAGCGGCAACTAAACGTTCTCGAGAGTTGGGTGAGTGAGTCCGATGTCTGGAACTAGAAATTAGAAATGGAATGTCATGGCAATACATAAAGTAGGTCTCATTATACGCAAGGGTACAAATGAAGCTCAGGAGATGGCCCTTGAGCTCAAGCAGTGGTTGGAAGATCGTTCAATTTCCGTACTTGTCGATAAAGTAGAGAAAGGTTTGGATCTTCTCGTGATTCTTGGCGGGGACGGGACACTCTTGCATGTTGCCAATCAGGCAAGCAGATACGAAATACCTGTAGTTGGCATTAACTTGGGTGATTTGGGCTTCTTGACTGAAATTGCCAAGGCCCAGCGTTTTGAAGCCCTTACCGGAATACTTAACGGCTCGTTTGTGGTTGAAGAACGCTTGATGCTCAAGGTCAGATTCTGGCGTAATGGCGAGGTGACCCAGTGGCATTACGCTTTAAATGATGTAGTTATCAGCAAAGGGACTCTTGACAGTTTAATTCAGCTTGGAACCTGGGCTGATAATGATTATATCACCACATATCGGGCCGACGGTTTGATCTTTTCAACACCTACCGGGGCAACGGCCTATAATCTTTCTGCCGGGGGGCCCATTGTTCACCCCAAGCTTCATTCCATTTTGGTTACCCCAATTTGTCCATTCATGCTGGACAGTCGGCCCGTACTTCTGGCACCAGAAACCAAATTGATCAGCCGTCTTTTTGCTGAGCACTCTCAAGATGTGAAAGTTATAGTGGATGGGAAAATTGCCTGGGATATGGAGGCTAACGATTTTTTAGAGGTAAGGGCCTCGGAAAAAAGGCTCCAGCTCATAGGCTCTTCGAAACAGGACTATTTTGAGATTTTGAAAAATAAACTAAGTTGGGGGGGGAGCGAAAAGAACAGACCGCGCCACATTGAAACACCTGTTCCGGTGAGGCTCTCTGAGAAGAAATAATACGGTTAGCTCAATATAGCTAAAATTTCTTTGGCTATGTTGTCTAGGGGCACTAAACGCTCAGCCCCGCCTCTTTTATACGCTTCATTAGGCATGCCGAACACAACGCAGGATTTTTCGTCTTGGGCAAGTGTGCGGGCGCCGGCCTTTCGCATTGCCAGCATACTGTTAGCGCCATCGGCACCCATTCCAGTAAGTAATACACCAATGGCGTTGGCACCAGCATGTTCGGCAACTGATTTCATCATTACATCAACTGAAGGGCAATGGCCGCTTACCTTTTCTCCCGGCTTACAATTTACCTTGTAGACGCCGCCTGACCGTGTGACAGTAAGTTGCTTTTCTCCTGGAGCTATCAGCACTCTTCCGGCCATAATTCTGTCGCCTGTTTCTGCCTCTTTGACCTGCATGTCGCAGGTATTGTTGAGTCGATCAGCAAACATTTTTGTGAAACCTGCTGGCATATGTTGAACAATTACTACACCTGGGGTTGATGGCGGTAGCCGGCTGATAACAGTTCTGATAGCCTCTGTTCCACCTGTTGAAGCGCCAATGGCGATTACTTTGTCGGTTGACTCAGATAGGGATTTTGGCGCCTGAAGCTGTCGTTCACTTGGCAGAAGATTCCTTCTGTTTTTCCAGTGTGAAACATTAGCGGTTGAAGCAATTTTGACTTTGGTGCAAAGCTCAGTCATCATGCCTTCGAGGCCTCGTGCCAGATCGACTGATGGCTTGGAAACGAAGTCTACAGCACCTGCCTCCAACGCTTCCAGAGTTATCTGTTTGCCTCGTTGCGTGAGGGAACTGACCATAACAACCGGCAGGGGGTATTGAGGCATTAGTCGGCGCAGAAACTCAACGCCATCCATTCTGGGCATTTCAACATCAAGGGTCAAGACATTCGGCCGCAGTTGAACAATCTTGTCACGGGCACTGTATGGATCAGGTGCTGACCCAACAACTTCGATACCGGGGTCTTTATTTAAGCCGTCAGTTAGTATGTTTCTAACGAGAGTTGAATCGTCGATGACGAGAACGCGTATTATTTTTGCCGGCATAGTGGACTATATCTTTTGGTAACAGGCAGGCATGATATATTTGAAAATGCTTTGTTCGCGGCCTATTGTCTCAGAATGACCTATAAATAAATACCCTCCAGGAGCTAGAGCCTTGTGGTATTTTGCTACCAGTGTGTCTCGGGTTGGCTTGTCAAAATAAATCATTACATTGCGACAAAAAATCATATGAAAAGGCTCCTTAAATGGAAACACGGTATTCATAAGATTAAACCGACGCAGGGTGAGCTCTTTTTTAACTTTTTCACTAACAGCCATCATATTGTCAGGCCTTTTTGTGAAGTATTTAGACAAGATATTTTTAGGCACTTTTGTTGTCCGGTCTGCAGGGTATAGAGCCTGCCTGGCAAAGGTTAGAACATTGTTTGAAATATCGGTGGCCAAAAGCCCAGCATTCCAGTTTGGGTAGTCAATACCAAGATATTCCATCATCAACATGAGTAACATATACGGCTCTTCCCCGGTTGAGCACCCTGCGGTCCAGATTCGAATGTCTTTTGAGTTTTTCAACTTAAGGGATCTGATTAATTCCGGCAAGGCCTTCGTTGTAAAAAAGTCAAAATGGGCGTTTTCCCTGTAGAAATATGAAAAATTTGTCGATATTCTGTTGATCAGTTCATCGTGGGCTTTAAATGATTTATCGGCGGTTAAGTAGCTAAAGTAACTGTCAAATGAACTGTGGCCTATGCTCTGAATATATTTTTGCAGTCGGCCCACAACGAGTGAACGTTTCTGTTCTGTAAGATTTATGCCGAACTTGTCGTAAACGAATTCACGAAGCTGGTTGAACTCGCTGTTACTGATCGTCATCATCGTTGGCGACGCGTACTCACCTGAGTTTTCAGGAGGCCGAGCTCGTACTGCTGTGGATTCCATCATTACTGTAGTTCCAATATCTGAACAGTAGTGTTCATCAATGTGTTAAAACTTACCAAACTCCCCATCATCAAGGGCGATAATCTCACTTGGTTTGGGATTTGAAGTGAACTGTTCTTGGCCCCAACCGCTTTGTTTGTCATCTTTTCCAAGTGAACTGTGGGGTAATTTTGGCTGGGCGTTGGTTGATTGTCTTCCGCCACGCACTTTAAATCGTGAAAGCATGGTCTTAAGATGAACGGCCTGACTGGAAAGTTCTTCGGCTGCTGCTGCACCCTGTTCGGCTGAGGCCGTATTTTGCTGCGTCACCTGGTCGATTTGGCTAAGTCCCTGATTGATCTGGGAAATGCCGTTGGCCTGCTCATTGGATGCTGCGGCAATTTCGCCTACTAAATCAGTGACCTTAGTGGCACCGCTGACAATCTCTTTTAAGGCAGTGGCTGTTTGATCGGCAATTGAAGAGCCATTTTTAGCCTTTTCGACTGATCCTTCGATCAGTTCCGAGGTTTCACGAGCAGCTTTGGCGCTTCTGGCGGCAAGATTACGAACCTCTTCGGCAACCACCGCAAAGCCTTTGCCGTGTCGTCCCGCCCGCGCAGCTTCAACGGCGGCGTTTAAGGCCAGTAAGTTCGTTTGAAAGGCTATCTCGTCAATAACCTTAATTATTTTTGAGATATTTTGGCCGGAGGCATTAATCTCAGCCATGGCAGAGACTAATTCATCCATATGGGTATCCCCACGCTCAGCATCCTTTCTGGCCTGTTGTGCCAACTGGTTAGCCTGGTTGGCGTTTTCTGCATTAGTGGTGGTTTGTGAGGCAAGTTCGGTCATGGAACTGGTAATCTGTTCAAGTGAAGCAGCGGATTCTGTGGCACCCTGCGAGAGGGCTTGGCTTGAATCGGCAACCTGGTTTGCACCACTGGCAATTTGCTCTGAGGCGGCAAGTATTTGAATCACAACGCTGTTTAAATCATCGCCGGCTTTTTTTAAGGCAGTACCAATTTCATCCTGCTGGTCTTTTGGCTTTGCATTAAAGGTCAGGTCTGCATTGGCAAGCATAATCAGGGCTTTTACGGTTTCACCTTGAAGGCTGTCGGCAAATTGATCCATTGTGGTTGCCATCTGGCCAATCTCATCGCTGCGCTTCATGTTGAGGCGATCGTTAAGGTGGCCCTTCTCCATCTCTTCAAGCATCGTAACGGATTTTCTCAAGGGGCCGGAGATACTTTTGGATAGAAAAAAACCAAAGGCCAGCGCTAGAATCGAGCCAAGGGCAACTGCGATGATTGCTGTAATTTTGCTGCGCTCTGCTGTGGCTATGGCAGCGTGGCTGACCTCTTCGGAAGTTTTTTCATTAATTTCGATAATGGCATCCAGGTATTTCATGTTTTCACTAAATGCTGCCTGTTCTGAACCGAAGCCAATATCTTTGGCGGCATCAAGAGAGACGATGTCAGCTCTTACATCTGCCAGGGCCTCTTCGAAAAGCGCCTCGATATCGGCCAGGGCGGGCGTAACTTCCTGGTCAAACATGGTCATGGTTGCGTCGTAATTTTTCTGGTCAATTAAGGCATTGAGTTTGCCGCCAAAGGCATGGAGTTTTTCGTGGGGTGCTGAGAAGCGCTCGACGATCTTGTTAAAAGCGACATCGCCAGAAGAGAAGGTCGACTGCCATTTGCCGAATCCGCACAGTTTGGGGTCAAGCTGTCCGTCAAAATGGGTTTTTCGATCAACGGCAACGCCCAGGGCGTAAACCCATTTGATATGGTCGAGCTGTCTCTGTACCAGAACGGCTTCCAGCGATTCGACATCGTCAAGTTTCACTTTTGTTACTTGTTCCACCAGCTTTTGATGCTCTTTTTTCCATGTTTCGAGGGCTGGAAGATATTTGTCCCAAATTTTTGCTTCCTCTGGAACCTGCGGGAGTGGGGCGTAGATATCAAAGCCTTTTTGGAACTCTGCCCAGCGTTCATCTAAATTGTCTACTTCATGCGCCCGTTCTTTTGCTGAAAGTGCTGAGATGATCATGGTACGTTCGGCAGACTTGATGGCATTCATCGATTCCATCATTAAGCCGAGACCATGAATAGAAGGTAGACGGACTTCTGCGATCTCAATAAGCCCCTTTTCGGTGGAGTTGATTCCCATCCAGCCGACTGTGCCGACAACTGCGCAGATTGCAGCAACAATTGCAAACGATCCTGTAAGTTTTCCAAAAATTTTCATGATAACTCCTCCTTAAAAGGTGTATGAAAAGTGCAGTGTAAAAGAGTTGGTTGAATTTAATATCTTCAGTGTTAGGTCTCTTCGCTTACCTGGTCGGGAGTATTAAAAATCAGCTTGTCGACCTTGAGTAGAATTTTTACATCGTCACCCATTTTACCCATTCCGGCAATGAAACTGCTAGCTGATGATTTACCGGTTTTTGGTGCTGGTTCCACTTGATCCTCAGGGATGTCGACGACCTCGTTCACCTGATCAACAACAAGGCCGACAGATGTACCGTTAATTTCAACCACAATTATGCAGGTCCGTTCATCGTACTTTCTTTCCGCCAACCCGAATCGTAGACGGACATCCATCACCGGAATAACATTGCCGCGCAAATTGATCACTCCTATTACGAAATCCGGCATGTCCGGGACTTCAGTGATCTTTTGAATGCCGATGATTTCGGTGACATGGGCAATTGCAATCCCGTAGTCTTCTCCAGCCAGATGAAAGGTGAGAAACTTGTCTTTTTGGGTGTCTTCGTCGTCATCGTAAAGATCATCGTCAAGGTCAAGGTCTTCTGTGTTAGCCATTTCGTATTCCTCTATGGGGTATTAGTAATTTATCTGCAAGCAAGTTCTTCCAGAGCTCTGACGTCAAGAATTAAGGACACTTCGCCATTACCGAGGATGGTACAACCTGAAACACCGCCTACATCACCCAGTTGGCCAATGTAGTCCGAAAGGCCTTTGATCACGGTCTGTTGCTGGCCCATGAGTTCGTCAACAAACAGGCATGTCGGGCTTTTGGAGGATTCAAGTACAATTAAAATGCCTTTATCTAAGTCTCGGTAATCAGGCGTAACCTTGTGGAGTCGGTGCAGACGGATTACAGGCATAATGGATTCTCGGACTTTAACTAACTCCTGGCCATCGGGGGCAATTGTGATTTGGGCAGCCGCTGGTCTAAATGATTCTCGAATGGACAGGATCGGCAGGATGTAGTGAGCGGTGCCGGTCCTGACAAGCATACCATCAATAATTGCCAGAGTAAGTGGAATGCGAAGCGATATCTTGGTTCCTTCTCCAAGGGTACTACTCACATCAATTCTGCCTTTTATTGATTCAAGGTTTTGTCGAACAACATCCATACCGACCCCGCGCCCTGAAATGTCGGTGATTTTTTCAGCCATTGAAAAACCCGGTTGAAAAATAAGTTGCAGGGCGTCACTCTCGGAGAGTTGCGAGCCATCCCCACTGACAATTCCACGTTCAATGCCTTTGGCGATGAGTCTGTCTCGATCCATGCCATGCCCATCATCAACAAGCGTAATCCGGATCTCGCCCTCTTCATGTGAGGCAGAGAGTTTAAGGCTGCCTGTTTCGGGCTTGCCGGCCTTAATGCGGGTGTCGCTGTCTTCAATGCCATGATCCATGGAGTTTCTAATCAAATGAACAAGTGGGTCTGTTATTTTTTCAATCACAGTTTTATCAACTTCTGTGCCTTCACCAATAAGCTCGAGGTCAACCTTTTTGCCGGATTTTCTTGAGAGATCATGCACGAGGCGGATCATCCTACGAAACAGACCTGAAATCGGGATCATTCGAATAATCATGGCCATTTCCTGCAACTCACGAACAATTTTCTCCATATGTTGAGAGGCCTTTGAAAAGCTCTCAAGCTCAAGGTTGTTTAAGTCCGGATTGTTGATGACCATATTTTCGGCAATGACCATCTCACCGATCAGATTAATCAGGGTATCAAGTTTGTCGAGATCGACACGGATGTCCTGTCGTTTGGTGGTTGCTTTAACTGTTTGTTGGCTTATATTTTTGGGGCGCAGTTCATTTTGTACTTTCAGTGCCGTCTCGATTTGCGCTGCAGAAGCAGTCCCTGAGTTGATCAGAATTTCACCAACTGTTTGGTGCTGGGCTTCCAGAGCTTCCTCAAGATCCTCTTGATTAATTGCACCCTGCTGAACAAGTATTTCACCCAGCATGGATGTCGGAGCCTCATTTGGAACCCTGAGCCCTTTAGGCAGATGGTTGTTAATTATCTCAACGTACAGATTGAGGCTGGAGACAGCACCGTGCCCACCGGAGTGAATATCTGCAATTGAATCCTTGATAATATCCAGGACCTCGAGCAGCATCTCAGAGGCTTTCTGTATGTTTTTTAAGCTGCCATCCTTGATAGTCTCCAGCAGAGTCTCTTCTGTGTGGAGCAGTTTTTCTAAATCGCTAAAACCCATGAAGCCGCAATTACCCTTAAGGCTATGCACGTTACGAAACAGCGTTTTGACAGGGGAGTGGTCAGCAGGGGTTTCTGTGAGTTGAAGCAGGTCGCTCTCAATTTCCAGAAGGATGTCGTCGGCCTCTTCAAGAAATTTTGTGCGTGTTTCAGGAGTAACCAGATCCATAAATGAGATCTCCTGTTTACTTGCGGATACGGATGTCATCGATGGTCTTGGACACTTTGAAATGGCATCTTTATGGTTTGTCTGTGGTGGTTTTTAAGTATCTCTTGGTAGGAGGCCGATTGCAGTTACTGTTTTCGGTCGCAATCTTCACTCCTCTCTATCTGTATCACTGTGAAAATTATCTCACAAAACAGAGAAAAATGTCAAAAAAAAATACCGAGTATCAGTGTGTTGGCAATGTGTTGGGTACTGGTGTGCCACGTTGTGGTAGGTTTAAAGGTCTGGCGGGTAGTTGGAGCGGACTATGTGGTCTTTTTGATGTTGAATTTTTTCATCTTGTACTGAAGGAGACTTTTGGTAATGCCAAGGAGTTTGGCGGCTTTAGTCTGGATGAAATTCGTTTGGTCGAGGGCACGTTTGACCATTTTTCCTTCGATTTCATTAAGTACATCCGGCAATTTTGCATCTCGTGGAACAATCTGGTCAAGATCAAAACCATGGGCGGAGGAGCTGAGCGGTGAAACACTGTCTGGGTCGGGGTGAACATCATGGGGTTCAATGGTTCTGCCTTCACAGAGAATGGAGGCCCGTTCAATGACGTTTTCTAACTCTCTAACGTTTCCGTCCCAAGGAAGGGTCGATAAAAATCGGATTGTGTCAGACGATAAACGCAAATCCGGTCTGCCGGCCTGGTTTGCATATTTTTTCACAAAGTGGTCGGCAAGCATGGGGATATCATCAATTCTATCTCGCAAAGGGGGCAGGATTATGTGGACAACGTTAAGTCTGTAATAGAGGTCTTCTCGAAAACGATGATGCTCAACTTCCTCTTTTAAATCTTTGTTGGTCGCGGCAACGACGCGAACATCAGCATGTATTGTCTTGTTGCCGCCGACTCTCTCAAAACTTTTTTCCTGAAGAACTCTGAGCAGTTTTGCTTGGAGGGGCAAAGGCATCTCACCGATCTCATCAAGAAAAATGGTGCCGGAGTCTGCGGCTTCAAATTTACCCTTGCGGAGGCTTATGGCTCCGGTAAATGCTCCTTTCTCATGGCCAAAAAATTCACTCTCCAGCAGGGCATCAGGTAACGCCGCACAGTTTACGGAAATAAAGGGGGATTGCTCCCTGTGACTGTTAAAATGGATGGCTCGCGCGACCAGCTCTTTTCCTGTGCCTGATTCACCGGAGATCAATACGGTTGTAGGTGTTGGCGCTACTTTCTCGATCAAGGAGTACATCTGCTGCATAGCCTTGTTCTTACCGATAATCTTATCAAAGCTGTAGCGCTCCTGCATCTCGCTGCGCAGACGCAGATTTTCTTTTGAAAGTTGATAGTGCTCGATGGATTTTTTTATATTGGCAACAAGTTCATCATTGTTGAAGGGTTTCGTCAGATAGTTGTAGGCCCCGGCCTGCATGGCTTTAACCGCCTTATCCACCTCTCCAAAAGCAGTGATCATTATGACCGGAAGATTGCGGTTAAGTGCTTTTAGGGACTGGAGGAACGTCAGTCCGTCCATGCCGGGCATCTGCATGTCGGTGATGACCAGATCAAGGTCGGTCTCTTGGGCGATATCCAGACCCTTTTGGCCATTGGCAGCGGTTAGTGTCTCGAAGCCTTCATCTGCAAGAAGTTCAGAGAGTACAACGAGATAATTGGGTTCGTCATCGACGATGAGGATGGTTGTCGAGTTCATGGAAAATGGTCTCAAAAATGCCCCCAATGAGAAATAAAACCCTGTTATCGAAAGTACCGGACCAATTTAGAGTCCGAAATGCTGTAACGACTCACCAAAAATAAGACTTAAGCACGCAGTTTGTCACGCATAGTACCTAACATCCCTA
>JADGBM010000059.1 GCA_015231515.1 Desulfobulbaceae bacterium | reverse complement strand
GTAACTTCTCCAAAAGTGGAGGCAGATTGCTTTGTTTATCTTCTGGATTCCGGCCAAGAACATGCCGGAATGACGAAATTACGATGGTTTACGGTCGTCATCCCCGAATGTCGTTATCGGGGATCCAGGAGTTTTACCACCATTTTTGGAGAAGTTACCCAATATTCTTGTATTATATTGAAATCATAGAACAATTTTTTTGAAACTGTAGAAGATGAGCTAAATAGAGAACATTCGGGGACAGACCACGTTTCTTTTGCTACCAAGCTGTGTAAATTAATTAGAGTCATCCCTTTTTCTCATCCCTTTTTCTCCTCGGCCCCCAATTGACTTTGTATGCATAAAACATTAGAATCATGCATATGGAGGTGACTTATGAGAACTACACTTGATTTACCAGAAGATTTATTGAATGAGGCTATGAAAACGACCCATATTCAAACAAAAACGAAAGTCATTGTTACCGCGCTTGAGGAATTAATTCGAAAAACAAAAATAACAGAATTGAAAAAATTTAAAGGGAAAGTCGATCTCGACATTGACCTCAACACTCTACGGTGCCGCTAATGTCGGTTTTAGTCGACACATCAGTATGGATTGAATACTTCAGGAATGGTAATGATTTCGATAAATTAGACTCTTTAATAGATGAAAATCTAGTTCTTGTAAACGACCTGATTCTCTCTGAATTGGTCCCATTTTTAAGAATTAGGAATCAACGTAGAATCATTGAATTACTAAACCATATCAGTAAGTTGAATTTGAATATAAACTGGGAGCAAATTTCAGAATTTCAGTATAAATGTTTAAAAAACGGCATTAATGGTGTTGGTATTCCTGACTTGATAATAGCTCAAAATGCTAAACAAAATCAGTGCGAAATATATTCACTCGATAATCATTTTAGCCTGCTAAAAAATGTCATAATGTAACCAGCGGAAAAAAATCAGCCATGAGCAGGAGATCTCTGGGGTCTTGAAATATGAGTAAATGATTTTTCAAGACCCCAGAGACGGCAATTCCAATAGTGCATATAACTTTGATGGCAATGATTATATTCGCGTGCAGGATAACGATCTCCTGGAATTAACTAATGTCGGCACTGTCAGTGCTTGGTTTCAATTAACCTCTGACAAGGGTGACCCTAATAATGGAATTGTTGGCAAATACCGATCTGACTCTCTTTCGCAGGAAGGTTATGCGATGTATGCCGATCAACTTACAGATGAGAACCAACTGAGAGGTTGGACCCGAATAAATGGAAACGGCTCTACTGCACCATTTTATTACATTAATGGGTTTGATCAGTGGATCAACGTAACCATGACCTTTAACGAAAATTATTACACAGATTTATACGTAAATGGTCAGTATTATGGAACGGGTAATGCTCCTGCCGGTTCAACCGTTCAGAATACAAGTAACCCATTGGTAATTGGAGCTGGCATGGGAGCAAATGGAGCTATTTATAATTATTTTTCAGGGTCGATAGATGACGTATATCTATATGACCGTGCATTATCCTCAGCAGAAATAAACTCTTTGTATACAGGGGCCTCCACTGTCCCTAAGCCTGCTACCATGCTCATCTTTTGTACAGGCTTGGCTGGGCTTGTAGGCTCCAGAATCAGAAGATAAAAGAAATAGTAAACCAAAAGGCAGGGGCACCATTCCCTGCCTTTTCCATATCAACCGGTGGAATTGCCATACAACATGTTATTTCGCATGGAGTTTATCTGGGAGGGCTGAATGGCAAAACTCAAAAAGCTTCTTGAACATATCTTGATGCGAAAGGGGGATTCCAATGTCTCTTTTACAACGCTATGTAGCCTATTGAATAGTCTTGGATTCTCCGATAGGATCAGAGGCGATCATCATATTTTCACGAAGGATGGGGTGGAAGAAATCCTCAATATCCAACCGAAAGGTGGAAAAGCGAAAGCGTATCAGGTAAAACAAGTCAGAGACATTATCATCCGTTATAGTATGAATACTGGAGAATAATATGGACGCTAGATATGAGATGATCATTTATTGGAGCGATCAGGACGAAGCTTTTGTGGTGGAAGTGCCTGAACTGCCTGGTTGTATGGCTGATGGGCGTACATATCAAATAGCTGTGGCAAATGCCGAGGTAGTTATCCAGGAATGGATTGAAACAGCGCAAGAGCTTGGCCGGCATATACCAGAGCCTCGGGGCAAACTGGCTTATGCATAGCCGCCCCACCGCTCTAGAATTTATTTATCGAGTTTAAAATCATCCGTCGGTAACGCCGAACCAGGCGTTTGAGAGGGACAGCAAGAAGGGAGGATTTAGGGACGGGATTTAGGGCAGGGATTTAGGGGACCAGGGGTTTAGGCAGGATTTAGGGGACAGACCCCAATTAAAAACCGGGGTCTGTCCCTTATTTTCGCTCTTATTTTCGCTTCTTATTTTCGCTTATTTTCGGTGCTTCGGGTATAGATCCTTTGGGGTGGTGTTTGCTGAAGCAACTTTGCAAGTAGTTATATGTTTAGTGACATATAGTAGGCCTATTGACGTAAAAAAGCTCCAAATACCCTTCGGGTATAGATCCTTTGGAGTGGTGTTTGCTGAAGCAACTTTGCAAGTAGTTATATGTTTAGTGACATATAGTAGGCCTATTGACGTAAAGGATCTAATTAATAGCAGCATCGGGTGGGATAACAGCGCAGCGCCATGAGGGAATAACTGTTGCTGCCATATATGGTATGACCGTAAAGGAAAAGATTAACAAAATTTCCGGCATTGCCAGTTCCGGAACCAGGTGTAGTGTCGGTGAGATGACGGACCAACCGACAAGTACAGGCCGAAACAGTACTGCCGCAAAGAAGCTGACATGAATATAGGCACAGGTAAAACCAATCAGGAACGACATTGACGAGACTGTTACTGCCTCCCAAAAGCGCAGCGTTAAAATATCCGCCGTTTGCCAGCCAATAACCTTTAAAATGGCAATCTCTTTTTTCTCTTCAGGGGAAAGCCCTGAGGCCTTATCCCAGGCTAATATAATAAAGGCCGCTAATGCTGAAAGTATACAGACAGAAGCAAATCCGCTTCGCCAGCCGAATACAGCTTGATATGTTTTTTTAATCTGTTGTCGGGTAACCACACGGGTATCGGGCAAGGCCTCTGCTATCTTTTTGGCAATTGTTTCGACTTCATTCGTGTTGGCAACGTAAACACAAAGATCACTTGCTAACTCTGGTGAAATTTCAAAAAGTGCCCGGCTATCCTCAATATGCATCGCGATTGTATCGAAGGTGAAGAGGTCAGTATCAGGACTGAACACACCTGAAACAGGAAAAGCCTGTAAACTGAGATCAGGTTTGAAGAGTGAAAAGATCCGCCTATTTCCAAGCTGCATTGCCTCAACCACACCCTGCCCCAATAAAACCTCTCCCATCCGTGGTAAAACCCCTTCCTGAAGGGTTATTGGAAGTTGTGAATAGCTAGGACTATCATCAAAAGGTACACCTAAAATGGTGTAATTAGCGCCGTTCGACTCGTCAAAATGATAGCCCCATACACGTGGAATAATCTTACGTATTCCAAAGATTTTCTTTAATTTTTGGGCATAACTCAGAGGAATCGACTCCTGCCGACCACCTGTCATTTTTTGAATAGTAATTTCGGGCGCAAATTCCAGCCTTGTAACCGCCATATCCGTTAATGCTTTGGTAGTCATATGGAACGAGGCAATCAGAAAAATCACTACAGAAAAAACAGCCATTACGCCGAGCGTTTTGACTTTTTTCCGCCACACTGAAGACAAAGAATAGTCGATTATATTGAGATGTTTTTCTATCATTTATTCTATCCCATTCATCTCTTAGAGATTAGGCCATTTATGCGGGGGTGCCCAAAAGGAACCGGTAGGAAAATGTTCAATGGCACCAGGGTGATCCATAACAGGTACAACTGTATCTGAGACAGATGGATGTCGTGTGTAGCGAGCTTCAGTTGAGATACACGGGTCGGTAAGATGAAATGTCGACACAACCAGTGAAAGCTGCACGTCTTTTTGCTGAGAAGTATATAATTGATGGGCAATCAGAACTGATGCTACGTTAGTCGCTAAAAATAAGATACATATCGAAAAAAAAAGAGTTGAGGGTCGCATTCGTTACTTCATAGTATGGCCAGAGCGCATTGATTCAACACGTTTTGAGGTAATCTCCCCAAAAGTAACTATCTCTTGACCATGATGATCTTTTTTGAAAGCTTCAGCCGCTTCGAGCGAAGAAAAAGGGATAAACTCATGTCCCATCGGCCCGTAAACATCACTGCCAAGCACATAGAAGGCAGTTTTAGCATCAATAGCCTCCAGAGAATAATAATCCTTAACGATCATCTTAGTGACAGGGTTTTCCTTTGTTGAACCAAATTTCAGGGGATCAAAGTAGTAAACCAGCATGTCCTTTACACCATCAAAATATTCATGATCCCCGTTCTTATGAGCTATTTTGCTGATCCAGGCAGGGTATTTTGCTACAAACATACCGCAGACGGTGCAGCGGGTATCAGATTGAACTTCAGACTCTAAAGAGTTCGCTGTTGATAGCTTAGGCAGACAAAGAATAACGATACTAATGCAGTAGTAAATCAAAGATGATCGAACTCTCATAAACAAATTTTCACTGGTTAGGGGTTAATATATTGTAGAAGTAAGGCGTCAAGCTCAGCCTCGGAGACGCCACCAAGGATTGCTCCAATAATTGTGTGTTTCGGGTCAAGAACAATTGTCTGAGGCACTGTCTTGACTCGATATAAACGGGCAATGGTTTTGTCATGGTCAAGTATGACCGGGAAAATTATCCCCAGATCCTTTACAAATTTGCGGGCCTCTTCAGGATTGGGATCCGTGTTGATATAGATAATATTTAGGCCTTTACTGGAGTATTTTCCATAATACTCATTGAAAATTTTTGTGTCAGCTCGACAATATTTGCAGTTTGGCACAAAAAAGCGAAGAATAACGGGAGAACCCTGCATAGCCGACAACTTAAGCGCATTGCCACTCATATCAACTGTGGCAAAATCTGGAGCGCTCCCTCCAAATTCAAGAAGCTCTTCTTTGCGTGAATCACATCCTGTAATTACCAGCAAGACAAAACTAACTAACAGAATAACACGCGCCCTGGCACTGATAACACGGCCTTTTTCAGGCAAATAACACAACATTATATTATTCAACCTCAGCATTAAGAACTGCCTCTGTAACCGCGCCGTTAACCATTGTCAGCACACGTGGATTTACCTGAGTCATCCCCAGCTCTTTGTTATGGGTTACAACTATAAATGTTGTGCCCTTTTCATTATATTCCCTGAAAAGCGATAAAATATCTTTCTCAGTCTCTTCGTCAAGATCACCCGTTGGTTCATCAGCAAGAATAATTGCTGGATTATTCATGAAGGCACGAGCGATAGCGACGCGTCTCTGCTGGCCACCGGACAACTGTGATGGAAAAACATTTTTTTTATTCAGCAAGCCAATTTTATCCAAAAGTGATTCAGCCTCTTTCATACTGACCGAGCTACCTCTTCCGAAAGTTAACGGCAGTAACATATTTTCAATCACCGTTAAGGTCGGGATCAAACTCGCAAATTGAAAAATGAAACCGATAGTCTCATTTCTCATTTGCGATAAATCCTTATCAGACTGTTGCCAGTTATGAATACCATTAATAATGATATCACCATTGTCCGGAGCCGTTAAGCCACCAATCAGGCTGAGCAATGTTGTCTTTCCCGAACCGGAATGGCCTAAGATAACCACGAATTCACCACGATCTACGATAAAAGTGGCATCGTCAACAGCAATCAACTCTTTCCCGTCAGAAAGATATCGCTTAGTCACATTTTTACAATCGATAAGCATTTAAGTAACCTTTTAGATATAATAAAAAATAACAGTTTATTGTTGTATTCTTTTCTTTTTGGGCTATAAACTAATGAGAGAAATGATTTAAACTTGAATTAATCTTTTAATCAAGCATTTTAATATTTCCACTTACACCCCGCTATCAATGATTTTAAGCTCATTTTTTTATTCTAAAAAAAAAACAAAAAAGATGTTGCAAACGTGCCACAGTGTGGTACTATGGTTTCGATTTCATCAAACTGAGCCAAATTGTTAGATTTTTTTAGACTACTTTATGCAATACAGTTTGTGCGGCAACGGTCACTTTAGGATTAATGGTAGTTAATTCTACTGTTTTAAAAAACATTAAACTAAGGCCTTATGGCAGTTATTTTGGTGTGGTTTTATGAAAACAGACTGTTTTTTTAAATAGTCTATTTTCGAAAATGGGAAGAGAGGGCTTAGGTCCAATTATTAATTGTTTCAGGAGGGAAGTATGAAAATCTCAAAGAAAGCATTAATGAGTACAGTTGTTGCGGGAACAGTTACATTAGGATTGATGGGAGTCAGTTCTAGTGCGTTTGCAGAAAAATACGAAGCTACTTATTATGTTGCGGGTATGGGCGGCCACTTTGCCAAAGCTGAAGTTTCAATTGACACATCACGCGCAGATACCCCTATGCGTCTCAAAAAGCTCACCATGATTGAAGTCGGATCTCGTCCAACACATCCACTTCATGATGCACGAATTGATTCAAACGATGCAAACACAATGTACTGGTCCACCTACGCGATAGATAAAAGTGCACAGTTCGCCAATGTACAAGTTGCTCATGTCGGATCTACTGATCTCTCAACAGGTGAAACAACTCGAGACGTTCTTGTTGATCTCCCTATAGAGGCAACTAAAACTGGCTCGCTTTACTGTGCATCAGCGCAATCTAAAGACTATTTCTTACCGATTTCAATGGCAAACAAAGGATATATTGACGTTTTCCAGAAATCTGATCTTAAACGTGTACAAAGAATCATGCTCGAGGGCACTGAGGGTGATATCGGTAAGCCTTATAAGTTCTACCACGGTACCAACTCTCCTGATTTCAAAAAACTTCTTATCACTATTAATGAGTCGGACACCGACCATGGTAAAACCGTCGGCAAAATGCATTTGTTAGAACTCGACATGGACAAGGCCCTTAAGGGTGAAGTAAAAGTTAACAAAAAAGGTTTGGCTACAGGAACAGGCACATTCGTCAGCTTTCGTCAGTACTACTCCCCTGATGGTTCTATGATCGCCAATTCAGCTGGTAACGCAATGCTATTGATTGATGCAAACACCCTTGAGGTTATCGATCATGAGCCAATGGGTAAACTTGAAGAAAATCATGACGCAATGTTCACTCCTGATGGAAAATACGTCATTGCAACAGCTCGATCAAAAGCACTACTTCCAAATTGTCAAGATCCAGAAAAACCTGGTCCGGATGAGTATATCATGGACGGCACTTTGAAGCTTTATGATGTAGCAGCTAAAAAATTCATCGGTGAAAGTATTTCTGTATGTTCAGCCTGTCATCAGACTGAAGGCATAGAAGAGCACGCTGTACTTTGCGGCCTTGATGCAATTTATCATTAATTCATTATCGTAGTTTTCAAAACGGATTCAATCCGTTGAAAATTAGCCCAATCCAGGATACTTTATTAAGTGTCCTGGATTTTTTTTTCTCTTTAACTCTAAATTTCACATATACTTAAAACTATGAGCGCTGTTACCTATTCAATTACACAAATTGCCTTAAAAAGTGTTTTCCGGAAACTATTTCGGAATCTTGTTCTCGTTCTTGCTGTCGCGATGCTTGTGGCACTGCTTGTCTTTGCTCTTTTGTTTGATAAAGCTGTGGAAGAGGATTTAGAAGCAGCTGCAAAAAAACTTGGCGCTGACATAGTTCTTGTACCGCCTGAGGCGATAGGTATAGCTGAAGAGTTTATCCTGGAGAGTAAAGAAAAAACATTTTACATGGATGATTTTGTTTTTGAATCAGTTATTGATCTCCCAGAAATCGAGCAAGGCACCTATCATGTTTACCTGAACACACTGTCATCTGAATGCTGCAGTATAGATGAGGGACAAGTAATTGCCTTTAACTCTGAATCAGACTTCGTAGTAAAATCATGGATGCAAGATGCACCTACGCTTAAAGAGGGTGAGGTTTTAGTCGGCAGCTATGTTTATGATTTTTTAGGCCTTATACAGACGGCTAAACTCTTTGGAACTGGAGTCAGCATTGTTGGTCATCTTGAAGAGACCAATACGGGCTTAGATCATGGTATATTTATGCGCTTAGAAGACTTAAAAAACATATCTGATGAGGCAAAGGGCAGCTACAAGGAAGGCATGATATCCATAATTTTCCTTAAATTAAAAGAGGGATTCACCCCTGAAGATGTTGCTGTTAAAATTCAATCCATCAACCCCAAAATAGGAATTATGACACGCGGTTCCATTGGTGGCGGAATCCGCCAAACCTTAAATGACATTATTCGGATTTTTTCAATCACCATTATGATATCAGCGTTACTGTCTATCCTGCTCGCCTGGTCGACCTTTACAGCCATGACCAACGAACGCCGCAGAGAAGTAGGAATACTTCGGGCAATCGGAGCACAACGATCTCACATCATTCGTCTGTTTCTAACTGAGGCTGCTCTGATAAGCGGCATCGGCGGATTGGCAGGCATAGCCATAGGCCATTATCTGATCAACCATCTGGCCGCTAATTTCCATCTATTAACCAAGCTTGGTGCTACTGCCGCTTTTACCTATCAAAACATTGTTCTCAGCAGCGGTGCTCTTTTAATTGGAGTTGGTGTTTGTATGATCGGGGCCTTGATGCCGGTAATACGGTTAGCATGGCTGGAACCACTTCTTGCCGTCAAAGAAGATTGAGTGCCAGACAACTAGTATATAACTGGCAGTCTAGCGTTTTTCCAGTCTGAAATTCCACCTTTCAAATTATATATTTCAGGATAGCCCTGCCTGGAAAGAATCTGCATAGCGCCGTAACTTCGACCCCCCACGGCACAAACTAAGAGTAACGGTCTATTACGAGGCAGTTGATGCTGTCCTTTCATAATGTTCCAAAAGGGCAGAAGCTGTGAATCTTTTATCTTCCCTTCTTTCAACTCTTCCGGGGATCTGACATCAACAATCAAAAGGTCTTTTCGTTGTTTGATCAACTGTTGAGTCTCAGCAGGTGTAATTGAAGTGTACACACTTTTTGTCTTTTGATTGGCGCCTTGGCTTGAAGTAAGAGGGTTATTTGTTGAGGCAAGTACATTTGTTGACTGTGGTGAAACCGTCCCTTTTTGCTCAGTATCGTTTTTTGAGCAGGCGTTTAATGTTAATAATGCTACAAAAACTAGTGCTATTCGCTTCATAATATTCTCCGTGTTATTTTTTCTATATTTTTCTAGTTTTTAATCATTAAAAACAGTAAAAACCACCAATTACTTAATTTTATTTTGCACATCAATGATATGTTCCCAACTGATCATTGATCAACAGCTCAAACAGATAGATCCCCCAGCGTGTTACAATTTTTCCATGCCAAGCGGAGGTGAGTTGGAGGCTGGACAATTCTAGCCTTCTCGTGCACAGAAATGTCTGAAAGTCTGTAGTTTTTATTTTCAGCTAAATCTTTAAGAAACGGCAGAATCCTAAAATCGTAGTAGGCAAAAAGGGGCTCAAGGAATCCTTCCCCTAAAGAGGGGATGACAGCCCAAGTTGAAGGGTCGCTTTGTTCAACAAGCCACCTGACAGCATCGGTAGTAATAAAGGGAAGGTCACAGGAGCAAACGATACAATTAGCTTGAGGCTGACTCTCCATTGCAGATATTATCCCGGATAATGGACCTCTGCAGTTTTTTTTATCAGCAACTCGAGACCAGCTGCCAGGCGGAAGATCACCTGCACCAGCAGCAATAATATTTTTACATACGGGTGACAACTGTGAATAAATTATTTCAAACCAGGATTTACCCTGTTGCAGGATGAGCTGTTTAGGTTGACCCATTCGTGAACTCTTACCACCGATGAGTACACAGCTAAAAAGTTTTGTGGTCATAGTTGAATCAATACGAGACAATCGAAAATCGTGCGAGACTTTTTACAGCCTTACTCCTGAGCCAAGATATACCCTTTCTGAATGGCATATTTGATAAGTGCCGCAGTATTTTTTATCTGAGTTTTTTTCATTATATTGGCCCGATGGTGCTCAACAGTTCGAATGCTGATTGATAACAGGTCGGCAACATCTTTGCTTTTCTTACCTTCAGCGACCAATGTAAGCACCTGTTTTTCTCGCGTCGTCAACCCCTCTTCCTCCGCAACAGCCTGTTTTCCTGAGCCCAGATTTGCTATTTCCTCTGGTGTTAAACCGTCAGCGAGAACGGAAGAGATATAGATCTGTCCAGCAAGACATTTGTTAATAGCAGCAAGCAGTTCGACATCGGAATCTTCTTTTAGGGCATAGCCGTTGGCACCGTTACGGAAGGTATCACAGAGAAAATCACGGCTGCTATGCATGGTCAGGATAAGAATTTTGACGGAGGGGCAAAGTTTTTTTGCCTCTTTGATGGCCTCAATTCCCCTCAAGTTGGGCATTGAAATATCAAGTAAAATCAGATCCGGACACGTTTTTTTCAAAAGACTCAAGAGCTCCAAGCCATCATTTACATCGCCAATAACTTTAAGAGTCGGATCGCCATCAATAATTTTTATTAAGCCACGACGTATTAACACATGATCATCAGCTAAAACAATTTTTCGAACACTCATAATCTTCCTTTATGAATTTATGGCAGTGAGGTGTATAGTTCTCTTCTGTTTAACCTATAGTTACCCAATAATTCTTATTCGACAACTACATTTTATCAATGCACTGGTTTCTTCTATCCATATTAACTGCCATAACCGTCGCCAGCCGTGATGTCTTGGTAAAAAAAATTTCAAAAGATCATAAGGCAATGGAGATAGCTGCTATTGAGCTTTTCTGGTCACTCCCTTTCTTTTGCATTGCCCTGCTCTTTATCGAAATTCCAGAACTGAACAGTACATTCTGGCTGAACTTCGGACTTTCACTTCCCTTAAATTGGCTCTCTTATTTTTTTTACATAACAGCGTTAACCATTGCGCCACTCTCCTTAACGGTGCCCCTGCTCTCTTTTACTCCTGTGTTTGTAATCATTACCGGTGCCTTAATCTTAAACGAGAAAATTAACACCTATGGCCTCATAGGAATTGTATTGATAGTGATCAGCAGCTATTTCTTAAATTTTAACGAAGCAAAAAAAGGTTATTGGAAGCCTCTTGCAGCAATTTTCTCAGAGAAAGGCTCGCGTTTAATGTTCGCAGTGGCTTTTATTTTTTCCATTGCTGGGGTGATTGGTAAAAAAGCCATGATTAACTCATCACCACTTTTTTTTGGATTTTCATTCTTTTTTATCTGTAATCTCTCTATGCTTTGTGGAATATTGCTTTTTACTGACGTCAGATTTTCAACTATCTGTCGTTATAAAAAACTGGGGCAGTGGCTTGGGTCGCTATTTTTTCTGCATATTATATTTCACTGCCTGGCAATTATGGGAACTCAGGCGGCCTACATGATCTCTCTGAAAAGAACGAGTATACTTTTTACTGTCATTTTAGGCTGGTTTCTGTTCAAAGAAGAGCACTTTAAATTTCGTGGCCCCGCTGCACTGATGATGTTTGCCGGGGCACTGCTTATCGCTTTCTGGGGAGATTGATGAAACCCTCACTCTTTTTTTGCAGATTCACCTCATCTGTAAATGTTGACTTAAACAAATCACGGAGGCTGTGATGTCATTTAACTACTCACCATTATTTCAACTTGGAAAAGACACCACTATCTATAAACTACTGACTACAGATTATGTTGAAGTTTGCAGTTATGGTGATAGAGATATACTCATGGTCGCCCCGGAAGGGCTTCGTCTCCTTGCCCGAGAGGCGTTTAAAGATGTTTCATTTTTCCTGCGGAAAAATCATCTCGATCAATTAGTACATATTGTTGAGGACAACGAGGCCTCTGACAACGATCGTTATGTGGCAGCCACCCTGCTTAAAAACGCCTGTGAGGCCTCTGGAGAAGTTCTGCCAAGCTGTCAGGATACAGGGACTGCCATTATTGTCGCCAGCAAGGGTGAACAGGTATGGACTGCAGCAGACGACAAGAGATATCTGTCACATGGAGTTTACGACACATATACCCGAGAAAACCTGCGATATTCGCAAATGGCTGCCCTTTCGATGTTTGAAGAGGTTAACACTGACTGTAATCTTCCAGCGCAAATTGATATCTTCTCTACACCAGGCGATGAATACAACTTCACATTCATTGCCAAAGGCGGAGGGTCAGCCAACAAGACATTTCTGTACCAGGAAACAAAATCACTGTTGAATGAAGAGAGCCTAGTTGATTTTTGTAAAGAAAAGCTGCCGACTCTTGGGACAGCTGCTTGCCCTCCATATCATATTGCCCTTGTGGTGGGAGGCTTGTCAGCAGAAAGCAACTTGAAAACGGTAAAACTTGCCTCCACTCATTACTATGACTCTTTGCCAACTTCCGGTGATTCTACCGGCAGGGCCTATAGGGACATTGAATGGGAAGAGAAAATCCTTGAAATTGCCAAGAATACCGGCATTGGCGCTCAATTTGGAGGTAAATACCTTGCCCATGATGTTCGTGTTATCCGGCTGCCCCGGCATGCCGCCTCGAACCCTGTTGGTCTGGCGGTAAGTTGTAGTGCCGACCGCAACATAAAGGCAAAAATAACGCGTAACGGCATCTTTTTAGAACAACTGGAACACGATCTTACTGCTTACAGGCAAAAGCTTTCAGTCACGACCAAACCAGCCATTGAGATAGATCTGGACAGACCAATGCCGGAGATACTTAATGATCTCGACAAACACCCTGTCGGAACACTTCTCCACTTGCGGGGAACTCTGGTTGTGGCTCGTGATATCGCTCATGCAAAGATAAATACTTTGTTAAATAGCGGTAAGCCTATGCCAGAATACTTTAAGAACCATCCAATCTACTATGCCGGACCGGCAAAAACACCGGATGGCATGGTGTCAGGCAGCTTTGGACCAACAACAGCAGGACGAATGGATGTCTATGTTGATCGCTTTCAATCATCCGGCGGCTCACTTATCATGCTTGCTAAAGGCAACCGCTCATCAGCAGTAACTGCCGCCTGCCAAAAGCATGGCGGTTTTTATCTAGGCTCAATAGGCGGACCAGCGGCAATTTTAGCTAAGGAAAGCATCGTTGCCGTCGAGACAATTGCCTTTGAAGAGCTGGGCATGGAGGCAATTCGTAAAATACAAATAGTTAACTTTCCCGCTTTTATTATCTGTGACAATAAAGGGAATGATCTTTTTCAACAATTTTGATAAATAGTATAAATACCTAGACGCTGGACAATCAACACAATCCCTTTTAAACGTTTTTGCCTTTATTCTTTAACAGCAGAGTATCCTTCTATGAATATAACTCATTTTTTTGCTTCATCTGTTGGCAAAAAAGCTATCATGTCACTTACAGGGGCGATGCTGGGCCTTTTTTTACTGACTCATTTGGCCGGCAACATCTCTATGTTTTTCGGCAGAGAGTCATTTATTGCTTACGCTGAGCATCTGCATTCCCTCGGATCCCTAATTCACCTCTTTGAGTTTGGTCTACTTATTGTTTTCATACTGCACGTTTATTATGCCTTGATGCTCTTTTTTGAAAACCGTAAGGCGCGTCCCGTACGATATGCTGTTGATCGTTCTAGTGGTGGAAGCACCTATGCCTCAAAAACTATGCCCTATACAGGTGCATTTATATTCGTTTTCATTTTTGTTCATCTTATGAACTTCCACTTTACAGATCATTCGATCTCTATTGCTGATATAGTCCGCAACAATTTACAAAATCCCCTCCTCAGCTTTTATTATGTTGCGTCTGTCTTTGCACTTGGTATGCACACCAGCCATGGTTTTTGGAGTTTATTTCAGACTATGGGCATTAATCACCCCCGCTATGACAATTTCTTACAACAAGGGGCTATCGTGATCAGTGTCATCGGCGCTGCCATCTATAGTTCCTTTCCCGCTTTCACATACTTATTCAAAAGCTTTCTACTCTAGAGATTATTGGAATATCCATGAATTTTAATGCCAAAATACCAGCGGGCCCCTTATCTGAAAAATGGGACAATCATCGTTTCTCAAGCAAACTGGTTAACCCTGCCAATAAACGAAAGTTCTCGATTATCGTTGTCGGAACTGGGCTGGCTGGAGCCTCGGCATCTGCAACCCTGGCAGAGCTCGGTTATAATGTTAAAACTTTCTGTATACAGGATAGTCCGCGTCGCGCTCACAGCATTGCAGCTCAAGGCGGTATTAATGCTGCTAAAAACTACCAGAACGATGGCGACTCAGTCCACCGCCTTTTTTATGACACAATAAAAGGCGGTGATTTCAGATCACGAGAAGCAAACGTTTACAGACTTGCTCAGGTAAGTAACAATATTATTGATCAATGTGTCGCCCAGGGAGTCCCTTTTGCCCGTGAATATGGTGGCCAACTCGCCAATCGATCTTTTGGCGGCGCCCAGGTTTCTCGAACGTTTTACGCACGCGGCCAAACCGGCCAGCAACTTTTACTAGGCGCTTACAGTTCACTGATGCGTCAGGTCAGTACCGGCAAGGTATCGATTATTCCTCGAACAGAGATAATGGATATTGTGGTCATTAATGGACATGCTAAAGGTGTTGTCTGTCGTAACCTTATTACTGGTGAAATTGACTGCCACAGCGCCGATGCTGTTGTTCTCGCCTCTGGTGGATATGGCAATGTCTACTTTCTTTCAACCAATGCTATGGCCTCGAATGTAACCGCTTCCTGGCGGGCCTACAAACGAGGTGCCGGTTTTGCCAACCCCTGTTTTGTGCAAATTCATCCGACCTGCATCCCTGTTCACGGAGAATATCAGTCAAAACTTACCTTGATGAGCGAAAGCCTACGCAACGACGGACGAGTCTGGGTTCCCAGAAATCCTGATGATGCTCGTAACCCTGCTGACATTCCCGACTCAGAACGCCATTATTACCTTGAGGATAAATATCCGAGCTTTGGCAACCTGGTGCCTAGAGATGTAGCCTCTAGAAACGCTAAAGAACAATGTGACCAAGGTAAGGGAGTTGGTGAAACAGGGCTTGCTGTCTATCTTGACTTTAATGATGCAATTAAGCGTGACGGTAAGGCAACTATTCTCAAAAAGTATGGCAATCTTTTTTCTATGTATGAAAAAATAACCGGTGTCGACCCAATAGCAACACCGATGCAGATCTTCCCTGCCGTACATTACACTATGGGAGGTCTTTGGGTTGATTATAACCTGATGAGTAATCTGCCAGGCTTATTTGTACTTGGTGAAGCTAATTTTTCCGATCATGGCGCTAATCGTTTAGGCGCCAGCGCCTTGATGCAGGGGTTGGCTGATGGCTATTTTGTTCTGCCAGCCACCATTGCAAATTATCTTACAGACTGCTCCCCTGCTCAGATAGATACAACGCATACCGCCTTTAAAGAGAGTGTCTCCTCTATAGTAGACACCACTCAAAGGCTTCTTAGTATCAAGGGGACAAAAACGGTTGATGCCTTTCACCGTGAACTGGGTCTTGTTCTATGGAATCAGTGCGGTATGGCACGTAACGACGCCGGTTTAAAAAATGCCTTGCAGACAATCCCGGAAATCCGAGCTGACTTCTGGAGAAATGTCACTGTTCCCGGCAGTGGAAACAACCTCAACCAGTCGTTAGAACGCGCAGGTCGGGTGGCAGATTTCCTTGAATTTGCTGAGTTAATGGCACTCGATGCCCTCAAACGTGAAGAGTCTTGTGGATGCCATCTTCGCGAAGAGAGTCAGACGGATGAAAATGAAGCAAAACGTGATGATGAAAACTATAGCCATGTCTCGGTCTGGCAATATGCAGCAGATAAAACACCCGAACTTCACAAAGAGCAACTGCACTTTGAAAGTGTTACTCCAAGTCAAAGGAGTTATAAATGAGCATAATTAATTTACATCTTAAAATATGGCGCCAGGAAAACTCTAAAGCACAAGGCAGATTTGTTTCATACGAATCCGGCCCAGTTTCTACGGATATGTCATTTTTAGAGATGATCGATGTTCTTAATGAACGCTTAACCCTCGACGGACAAGAGCCCGTTGCTTTTGACCATGACTGTCGTGAGGGGATTTGTGGGATGTGTGGTGCTGTTGTTAATGGCCATGCTCACGGCCATAAAAATGCGACAACCCTCTGCCAGCTGCATATGCGGCATTTTAGCGATGGTGATACCATTGTCATCGAACCATTCAGAGCGCGAGCCTTCAAAGTAGTTAAAGATCTTGTTGTTGATAGAAGCGCTTTTGACACGCTTATCGCCTCTGGCGGCTATGTTTCGGTTAATACCGGCGGTGCCCAGGATGGCAACGCCATACCAATTTCCCAGAAGATAGCAGATCAAGCCTTAGATGCCTCTGCCTGTATCGGTTGCGGGGCCTGTGTTGCCTCCTGCCCTAACGCCTCAGCCATGCTTTTTGTTGGTGCCAAGATCTCTCAACTTGCCTTGCTTCCACAAGGACAACCTGAACGGGCCAAAAGAGCTCTTGATATGCTTAACACCATGGATCTTTTAGGTTTTGGTAATTGCAGCAATGAACGTGAATGTGAAGCAGCTTGCCCTAAAAACATCTCAATTCGGCACATTGCCAGATTAAATAGAGAGTACATAAAGGCTGCCTTTTTAAGCGATTAGCCCTTTGCTTAACTTTAATGGAAAGTATCTCCCCTTCCCCACTTCTATTATCGATAATTTTCTTTATCGTAGCCTTCTTGTATTCATCAGTGGGACTTGGTGGCGGTTCCTCCTACACTGCAATCCTGGCAATATTTAATGTTAACTATCTGGCGATTCCAACTATCACACTGGCACTCAATCTTTGCGTGACCTCTGTCAGCAATATAAACTATATTATAAATCATCATCTGAAAGTATCTTTGTTCCTGCCCTTTTTGGTTGCCTCTGTTCCTTTTTCGTATCTTGGCGGCTCTCTGATTTTACCCAAAAGAGTGTTCTGGGCAGTTCTTCTTGTTTGTCTGTCTCTGGTCGCTATCAGAATCTATTTCTTTAAAACTGCGTCGATTCAGCTTCAATTCAGCAAAATTCAAAAGACTGCTTTTTCACTTTTCCTGGGGGCCTTGCTTGGTTTTTTTGCTGGTCACAGGCCTGGGAGGCGGGATATTCTTAATCCCATTTATTATCATATTTGGCTTAGGTACAGTGAAAGAGGCTGCTGCCTGCGGAGCTGCATTTATCTGGGTCAATTCTTTATCCGGCATACTGGCACGTACCCAGTACAATGCCATTGAAATGCGATATTACTTACCGGTAATCCTCTCTGTCATAATTGGCGGAATATTAGGCTCTCACCTGGGAGCATCATACTTTAAGCCAAGAACCATGGAGAAAATTCTCGGTGGCATCATAATTATTGCCATGCTTCTCATATCGAAAAAAATTTTTTCCTTTTAGGTCTAGATATACGACCATATTAGCTGAAATCAGCGCCTTGAAAGATCTCAAGCCACAGACAAAAAGGTCTCTCCGGATTAGTGTGTTGTTCAGTGAATTTTATCGACTCAAAAACAACTGCACAGACAACACCTTGTTGACAATTTTGGTTTATTCAAAGGACAAGAACCTTCCAAAGTATATTAACCATCAATATGGCCTGAAAAATCAAGAGCAGAGAGTAATATATTGACCAGACTGTTCAGCCTGCACACTCCATTATCTAACCTATGTAAGACCCATCTTAATTATTTTTGACAACACATATCGAATCAATTTTGTTTGAATCAGACGTAGGTATTCAGGAAGAAGGTTATTGATCTACCCCGGAATCTTTATCAATGCCCAAAGTACTAAAAGGGGGAGAAATTATGGTTTGGAAAACAAATATTCCTGCTAAATTGAGAAGAGGCTCAGTTGCTTCGGACATATATTTCTACTATATTGTGACCGTAACAAATTGTATACATAGTATTTTTAAAACTGGTTTTATTTAGGCACAATTTACAGACAACTCAAGATAATTACGCAAATCTTTCTCCATATCAACCTGTAGTCCCTCTGGACTTATGATCCTGATGTGCGGAATCCAGTAGCGTACGATAGGCAGGACTTGATTCACATGACCAACTTTAGCCGAGACGATTAGGCCACCGTCCTCTAGTTCCTTTTCAATAATCTGATTGGCTATCAATTTCCGGCGTTTAAAGTAACTGGCAATTTTGTAAGAGATATTCAAAACAATTTCCTTCTTCTTATCACCTAGCCAAATACCGTCTTCTTCTTTCAGCTTCTTGTCAATCTCAGGATCTTGGGCAAAACGAGTATTTAATTGGGTCAATTTTTCTATCTTAGTGAAAGAGAAGGTCTTGAGTTTCTCGTTATCCCGTGCAACGAGATACCAGATCCCTTGAT
>JADGBM010000058.1 GCA_015231515.1 Desulfobulbaceae bacterium | reverse complement strand
AAACTCGAAGTAATGGGTGATTCCGGACCTCTGCTTGTGAGATGAGAGCAGGAAGAGCTTTTTCGGCAATAGAATTAAACGCCTCATGATCACGGAAAAATTTGGTGACCCCGATCAGGAGATCCTTGAACAGCGCAATGGTTTCTGGCGGGTTGCGATGAATATAATCCATATATTCATCAATCCCGTCAACCTGAACGATCACCATTCTTCTTTCTATTCTTCTTACAACAGTTGCCGGCTTATAGTAGGTAAAATCGACCTTGCATTTTTTCTTAAGCACTGAAAACAGTTTTGTGAAACTGTTTTCTTCTTTTTTTATTACCTCAAGCGGTTCTTTCGGACCGGCTATGCGTGGGTGATTTATAAACTGCAACAACTGAACAGGCATCTGCTCCGGAGAAAGAATAAAGTCAGCAAGACCAGTGGCAATGGCACATCGCGGCATACCATCAAATTCAGCAGACTCCTCGCTTTGAACAAAAATCGTCCCTCCTTCTGCTTTGATCGCCCGCAAACCTCGGGTGCCGTCACTGCCTGTACCGGACAATATAATTCCCAAGGCACGTTCGCCCTGATCTTCAGCAAGTGATCTGAAAAAATTGTCTATCGGCAGATTAAGCCCCTGCCTTTCAACCTGTTCTGCCAAAAAAAGCTTGCCGTTCATGGTGGTGATGTTTTTTCTTGGGGTAATCAGATAGATATGATCAGGCTCCATCTCCATGCCATCCTGAGCTCTGCAGACCGCCATTTTTGTGTGTTTGTTCAACAGCTCAACCATCATACTTTTATAGTCCGGTGACAGGTGCTGAATGATAACAAAAGCAATCCCGGTTTCAGGCTGCATGTTTGAAAAAAACTGCTGCAAGGCCTTCAGACCACCGGCGGAAGCGCCAATTCCGACAATATGTGAAGGCTTGCTTTTTTGCTTTGATCCTTTGTTCTGGGCTGGCATTGGGTTCTCCAAAATTTTAAAGACGATTTACTTTATCAAGAACTCTTCTAACGATTTCGGATATTTCACCGCGCAAGTAGGGTTTTGAGAGAATGCCTCTGAATCCGGCCCTTACGAGATCTTCCGGTTCGTACATACTCATATCTCCCGAGCACAGAATAATAGGCAAATCCGGGCGGATATCAAGAAGTTTTTTGGCCAGAAGAACCCCTGTCATGCCAGGCATTGCATGGTCTGTGATAACGACATCAAAAGTTTCAGGTTTGACTTTAAAAAGGGCCAAGGCTTCCTCAGCGCTGCCAACAACAGTGACCCTATAGCCGCCACGGGTCAGCATCTCTTCGGCCATTTCCGCAATTAATTTTTCATCGTCGACCAGCAGGATCGATTCCGAGCCCGCCAAAACAGTCTTACATTCTGCCTTTAAGACCTTACCAATTTTTTCCGCCTCAGGAAGGTAAATAGAAAAGGTCGTTCCAGTTCCAGGGACGCTCTCTACCGAAATATCTCCTCTCAGGCGATGAACGATTCCCTGAACTACCGACAGGCCGAGGCCGGATCCTGCGCCAATCTCCTTTGTTGTAAAATACGGATCAAAAATTTTAGGAAGAATGCTTTTTTCTATTCCCGAGCCATTGTCGGACACAACCAGGAGCAAATATGAGGGCAAAACATTGTTGAGCTCTGTACGAGTTAATTTGGCAGAAGGACCAACTCTTTCTAAGGTCATGCTGATAGCCCCTTCATTTCCAGACATTGCCTGAGCGGCATTGATGCAGAGGTTCATAACAATTTGCAAAATTTGCGATCTATCAGCCAGGACAGTTCCTGTTTCACCTTTCTTTTTGTACTCAATCTTGATCATGGCTGGAATCGATGCCCGCAAAAGGACTACGGCTTCAGAGAGAAGAGCGTCCATATCCAACGGTTCAATTTGCAGATTTGACATGTGGCTGAAGGTCAGAATCTGTTGGACTATATTTTTGGCACGATCCGATGCCTTTATAATCTGCTGCACTTTGCTGGTTTTGAGGCCGGCTTTAGTCATATCCTCCTTGACCATCTCAGCGTAGCCCATAATAATCGCCAGGATATTATTGAAGTCGTGTGCTATGCCCCCGGCCAACGTGCCAATGGCTTCAAGTTTTACTGCCTGACTAAGTCGTTTTTCCAGCAGGGCCTTCTCGGCATCTGAGGCGGATTTGGCCAGCACCATTTCCAGCATGGCAAGGAGCTGAAAATCATCAAAGGGTTTGAGTAAATAGCCAAAGGAACCGGCGCTTTTAGCACGCTCTAAAAGCGCCGGTTCTGCAAAAGCTGTTAGAAAAAGACATGGGATGTGATACTGAGAATATATCTGCTCGGCTGCCGAAATTCCGTCAATGGAACCACGGAGGTGAATATCCATCAAAACAGCGTCTACTTTTTTAGTGCCGGCAAACTCAATCGCGTCTTCACCAGACGTCACAATGGCAGGAACCTCATAGCCATATCGTTGGAGGCATTCTTTGATATCCTCGGCGATAAGAACTTCATCTTCAACTACCAGAATAGATTGCATGGCATTCCTCAACAATTGAATGAACCGACCGTTATCTTAAAGCTATAGTGCGTAACATACAGCCTTATGTTAGCGCATCACGATCGCTGAGGTCAAAATAAAAACAAAAACAAATTACCCGAAGAACACTTGCTTTTTACGGGCCAAAAACAGGTGTAATATCATGAGAGAGCGCGGGGAGGGAGAGATTCTGGGCTTTGGCGAAATGCGGTGTTCAAGTAAGTGCGCAGATTAATCTTTTTGTTAAGAATACCAAGCTTAATACGAATATTTTCACGGTGAAACTCGACTGTTTTGGGGGCAATAGTAAGGAGTTCAGCAATTTCCTTATTTCTTTTGCCGTTTTTTACAAGATCGGCAACCTTAAGTTCCATCACGGTTAAGCCAATCTGTTTTGAGGTAAGGTGTTGAGAAAAAGGGGTTAATATCTCTCCAATATTGCTCATGATGAGCTCGACATAATCTTCCTGGATGGCAGTAAGATGGGTTTTCTTGAGCGCCTCAAGGTAAGGAATCACCAGGTCATTAATGTTTAAAAGAATGCGGTCTCCTTGTTCTATTTTATCTCGATCTCTTTGATCCAGGAGGTAGCGAAGGGCGGTGTTGGCATTCTCGAGCTGCCTGGATTTTTCTTGCAGTGAGGCGCCGAGATCCGTCAACTCGGACACTTTGTTATTAAGTTGAGCGTTAATTTTTTCTAGTCTGTCTGTTTGAGTGTTAACTTCGCTTTCCAGTCTTTTGCAGTGCTTGGCAAGTTGTTCATCCAGGCTCTTTCTGTAAAGGGTTATGGTTATGGCGTTTCTGAGATCTCTATCGTCAAACGGTTTGGTGATGTATGCGTAGGGTTCAGAGATTTTGGCCCGGTCGAGTGTATTTTTGTCGGAATACGAGGTGAGGAATATGATCGGAATATCGAGTTCTCGGCGAATTATTTCGGCGGCCTCAACACCATCCATTTCACCAGACAACATAATATCCATCAAGATAATGTCCGGAGAGTTATTTCTTGCACGAAGGATTGCATCTTCAGCACTTCCAGTCATGCCGGAGACAAAACAGCCGATCTCGCCAAGCAGCTCTTTGATATCTTCAGCCACCAATACTTCGTCTTCTACTATTAAAACTCTTGTTGTTCTTTCCATCATGACCGTTGAGTTGTGTGTGCTTTTACTACTTAAATATTGCCCAAAAAACCAGAGACTCGGGAGGTTGCCTACTACACCGCAACGAGACATTTCACTTCAGCTTCAGGCCAGCAACAACCGCACCACAGCAAAAAGAGACAGCGTGGCGAAGGTGGCTCCGTATAGCAGCTGGTTTGCTTGACGAATATGGTCAGCTTGGGCTGCATCTTTGGGCTCACCGATATAGGGCTTCTCAACAAGCGTACCAAAGTAGCGGTTTGGGCCGCCCATTCTGATACCTAAGGCACCTGCAAAGGCAGCTTCAGTCTGTGCGGAATTGGGACTTGCATGTTTTCTGCGGTCACGTCGCCAAATACGCCAGGCGCCTTTTCGATCGAACCCCATAACTCCAGAAACACAAACAACCATGAACGCTGTTACCCTCGCAGGCAGATAGTTGCACAAATCATCAAGCCGAGCAGCAACCTTGCCAAAATTCAGGTATCTGGTGTTCTTATAACCAAACATCGAGTCCATCGTATTTACCGCCTTATACACCATCGCCCCCACCGGCCCGCCGATCATGGCCCAGAACAGTGGTGCAGTTATACCGTCAACCAGATTTTCCGAGACAGACTCGACACAGGCCCGACTTATTCCCTCCTCGTCCAGCTTGTCTGTCTGACGCCCGACTATCATCGCAACACGGTTCCTGGCCCGTTCAATATCGTTGTCCCGCAAAGCGTCATATACATCCAAACTATGCTTTGACAAATCTTTCAAGGCGATGGTCGTGTATAAGAGATAGACGGCTGCCAGATTACCAGCTATGGGGTGAAGGGCCTTTCCCAACTCAACAACCAAAAGGGCTCCCCCCCCTGAAAACCCCAGCACCAGGAGAACGGTAATAAAGCCAGCCCAAGACTCACTCTTGATATGCTTGCGGCTTACCAGTTCTGCTTTTTCAGCAACATACCCTATCAGTCGAATTGGATGCGGCAACCAGCGCGGATCACCACAGAGCAGATCAACAACAAAAGCAATACAAACTAATAGTTCAATGGGCAACATAATCAAAAATTATTTTGGGGGGCCGACTTAAAGCCCCAGCAGTCTGTAAACCGTATCCATATCAATCCGCTCCCGAACTATTTTGGCCAAACGTTCGAAGGCTGGCTCCAGGTCATACAAGGGGCGTGTGTCAGTATAGGGCGCAAGGTTTTTCCGGGCTCGAATACGATCAATAAACCAGCCTCGGAAACTGTCGCTATCAAAAATGCCATGGAGATAGCTTCCCCACACCAGACCGGAACAGGCACCACGATCAGCATCTCCTTCAGGATTAAAAACTGGTGCTGCTTGCGAGGTAGTCTGACCATGGTGAATTTCGTAGCCATAGACCTGGCAGTTTGACTCCTTATGAACAAGAGTCCTTCGAATCAGGATTTTCTCCTTTTCGAGAACGGTGGAAATCGGCAACAAGCCCAGCCCTGACACGGTGCCCGAAGACTCAATGTTGTGAGGATCGGCAACTTGCCGCCCAAGCATCTGGAAGCCTCCGCAGACCCCAACAACCTCGACGTTGCCGGTCTGAACCAGCCGCTTAATGCAGTCTATAAAACCAGACGACTGTAGATATCTCAGATCGTTAAGTACATTTTTGCTGCCAGGCAGAATAATCAGGTCTGGTGTACCGAGTTGTTCCGGCTTTTTCACAACATGAAGATAGACGTCCGGCTCAGCCAGAAGCGGTTCAAAATCGGTAAAATTGGAGATATGTGGCAAATCAACCAGCGCAACATCAATACAGTCACCTGCAGGTCTGGAGCGATCAAACAGACCCTTTTTAAAGCTTACCGAATCTTCCTCCGGCAGGCCGAGGTTTTTGAGATACGGCACAACGCCCAAGACTGGTTTTCCGGTATGAAGTCTGATGTAACGGTGGGCATCCTCTAACAATGACTCCTGCCCCCGAAAACGATTAACAACGAAACCAGCAACTAATTTGCGCTCCCATTCGGCCAGCACCTCCATGGTGCCGACAAACGAGGCATACACTCCGCCACGGTCAATATCGCCAACAATGAGAACAGGTGCCTTAGCGTAAGCCGCCATGCGCATATTGACAATATCATGGCTTTTCAGATTTACCTCGCCAGGACTGCCGGCCCCTTCAAGAATGACTGCATCATACTCAGCAGCTAATGAGTCATAGGCCTTTTGGGCCAGTAAAAAGGCTTCAGGCTTATAGCGTACATACTCAGCAACGCTCATATTGCCAACTGGCCGGCCATTCACGATAACCTGACTACCAACATCTGAACTTGGTTTAAGCAATATAGGATTCATCCTGACATCCGGATCAAGTCGACAGGCCTGCGCCTGGACCACCTGTGCCCGGCCCATTTCCCCGCCATCCGGGGTAACAAAAGAGTTAAGTGACATATTCTGCGACTTAAAAGGAGCCACTCGAACCCCGTCCTGCAGCAAAATTCTGCACAAAGCCGCCGTCAAAATGCTTTTTCCCGCATCAGAACAGTTTCCCTGAAACATCAAGGCCGACCGCTTAGAAGGCAAAGTTGAACTTTTTTGCCGGCCCAATATTGTGCCTAAAGCCGTTATCAGCCGGTCATTCTCTTCTTCCGTTCTTACAGCAAAGCGGACAAAAGAATCATCAAGCCCCGCAAAATTTGCGCACACCCGAATAGCAATTCCGAAATGCAACAGCTTTGCGGCCAGCTGATCCGCTTTACGCATCAAACCGGGAGAGACCAGTCTGACAAGAATAAAATTTGCCTGCCCATCAAAGACCTTAAACTCTTTAAAGCCTTGCAAGCGCGCCTTCAAATCAGATCTGAGCCTGTTCATAAGATCTCTGCTTAAAGAGGCGTACTGATGGTCGAGAACCATCTGCGCTCCCAGAATAAGGGCTAAACAGTTAACACTCCAGGGTGGTAGAACCAAACGGATTTTGGCGGCGGTTTGCGGATGGGCAACAGCAAAACCAAGCCGCAGGCCGGGAATTGCATAAAATTTAGTCATGGAGCGCAGCACGATAATATTTGACAGCCGTGCAGTAAGGGAGATAGCCGAGGTGGCGTGCTCTATGAAATCGATAAACGCTTCATCAACCACAAAATAGGTTTGTGGATTTTTTTGTGCCGCGCTCTCCAGTGGGCCTAAATCAATGGTCGTGCCGGTTGGATTGTTCGGTTGCCCAAGAAAAATCAGCTCACGACCTTGTATCGATTCGTCAAGCTTGCCCCAATCGACAGCGAACCCCTCGTCTTCCAGCAGGAGGAAGCGGTCAATAGCCAACCTTTCGGCACAAGCCTCTTCATAACCAATATAACTTGGCGCCGGCAGGAGTGCCCGATCCACCTCCAAAGCTCTCGGCAGGGCATAAATCAGCTCGGTAGAACCGTTACCGACAAGAACCTGGGCAGGATCGACATTAAAGGCTTTAGAAACAGCAGCACAGAAATCTTTATACGTAGGATCAGGATAATGTAACAGAGTACTTATATTGGCACTGATGACCGCGCGCACGTATTCCGGCGGGCCCAGCGGATTGATACTGGCCGAAAAATCAAGCAGCGCCTCTACCGGGCAATTGGCCTTGGCGGCAAGCTCTCGTATGTTTCCACCATGAGTGGGTATTTCATGTGCTGATTTATCCACTCGGAAACTCCAGTGAAATTAGTGCCTTACTCCCCAGCTTCTGCCATAAAAAACGAAGTACGTGGATACTAGACATCGTGCTTTCTGGTCAGCCGGAAATCGTTAAAGCCAGGCCCACGGCCATAGCAGCTTCGGCCAGTTCACTGGCCGCTCCAAGGGTATCACCTGTAATACCGCCAATTTTTTGTTTGCAATAAAAACCAAACAATCCGACACACATAATAGTGCCAGCTCCAGCAAAAAGGCCCGACATTCCGGCGGTAAACCAACAGGCAGAGTACAAAATTCCAAGAGAGATATAGGAGGCGGTTTTAAGACGTTGGCGATCACCCAAAAAGGGTGAAGCAATGCCCTCTCGTCGTACGTAGGTAAATATCGCCATTTTTACCACCATAAGCGAACGACCGGCAACAGGCATAAGAAACAGTGCTGCAATGGCTCGCCCTTGATCCATTGCGGCCAGGGCCGATATCTTGAACAACAAAATGAAGATAAGGGCTATAACACCCATACCACCAACCCGGCTGTCCCGCATAATCTCTAAAACCTGCTCTCTGGGCCTTGCGCTAAAAAATCCATCAGCACAATCGGCCAAACCATCAAGATGAAAGCCTCCAGTAATGGCCATGAGGATGAAAACCACAGCAACAGACGCCAGCATTGGTGGCAAAAGATCGTACAGCAACCAACCTGAACATGCGACAACAACTCCAATCACAACCCCAACCACAGGAAACCAGACCACGGTTTTCCCGAGATCATCATGTAAACAACTCCCTGGGACGGGTACACTTGTAAGAAATCGCAACGCTGCACAAAAATTTTTCATGAGCCTGACTCCCAGTCTGGTTAAATTAGAAAATGGCCATTGAAGATCTTACTTATCTGCAAGTGCAACAGCCGCTTCTTCAAAGGTTGACACCTCCGTCAGCACACGAACCGCGGCATCAAGAATGGGCATTGCCAGTGCGGCACCAGTGCCCTCACCTAAGCGCATATTTAAATCCAGGAGCGGCTCACAGCCAAGATGCTGCTGCATGATTCTGTGGCCCGGCTCCACACTTCTGTGGGCGGCAATAATGTAATCAGTTACATGGGGGGCAATGCTTTGGGCAATTAAGGCCCCGGCAGTTGAAATAAATCCATCAATCACAATCGGTTTACGCTCTGCCGCAGCAGCAAGAATCAATCCGGCAATTCCACCAATCTCAAACCCGCCAACCTTGGCCAACACATCTATGCCATCAGCAGCATCCGGCTTATTAAGCCGTAAAGACTCTTTAATCACCTTGATCTTCAAGACGAGCTGTTCATCATTTAAACCCGTTCCTCGTCCAGTTACCTCTTCGACAGAAGCCCCTGCCAGGACAGCTACAATAGCGGCACTTGGCGTGGTATTGGCAATCCCCATATCACCTGTACCAAACAGATCATAGGTATCTTTATAACTGTTGATCACATCAATGCCTGCCTCAATTGACTGGACAGCTTGCTCACGGCTCATAGCCGGGCCTTTTGCCATATTTGCAGTCCCAAAAGCTATTTTTTTATCAATAATTTTGCCAGCCTTCACGAGGCCGGAAAGATCTGCTGCAACCCCCATATCCACAACGATGACATCAGCTCCCGCCTGTCGAGCCAAGGCGTTTATACCAGCCCCACCATTCACAAAATTAGCAACCATCTGAGGTGTCACATTCTGAGGGAATTTACTTACCCCCTCTACTGCAACACCATGGTCTCCTGCCATAGTAATAACCGCCTTGCGTCTTATATCCGGCCGCATACTCATGGTTTGCCCAGCAAGATCAAGTGCCAAATCCATCAGTCGGCCCAAGGCCCAATGTGGCAAAGCCAATTGATCTAACCGTGCCTTAGCCTTCTGCCGCCACTCATCACTTTGTACAGATATCTGCTCAATCGTTGCTGTCAGTACTCTCATTTCACGCTATCCTTTAATCTGTATTGCAATCCCACAGCTTACCATAAACACACTGTCGGCTAATCGTCCAACTGTCTGGTTGCAGCGCCCCACCAAATCTCGAAAACTTCGAGCAAGTGCATTCTCAGGAACAACGCTACAGCCCACTTCGCCACTAACCATCACCACTGCCCCTGATCGTTTGCTGCAAAGCTCAAACAATCTTTCAATATGCTGCTCAACCATTTTTTCATCAACACCGCCTGCGCCCTGAGCATGAAGCAGATTACTAACCCATAAGGTCATACAATCGATGAGCACAATCGCATTTTCTGGTAACTCCTGTAAGGCCTGACAAAGATCAAGCTCTTCTTCAATCGTAGTCCACCCTCGACCTTGGCGGCCCTCTTTATGTTTATATATTCGAGCCGCCATCTCAGCATCCGAATGAGTATAGGCCGGACAGGTTGCCAGAAAATATTTATCAGAAGAACCGATCTTTTCTGCTAACTCCAGGGCAAAATCACTCTTACCACTACGAGCCCCGCCCACAATAAAATTACTTTTACCCATCGTTACTCACTAAAGCATCGTTTAACAGGTGTTTCTTGACGGCCCCTAAAGATTAAAACCGGAAAGAACAGCTTGTTTATCGTAAATATCCAACTTCGCATATGTCGCAGGCTTAACATTAAAGAGCAGGTATTTGTCAAAATTCAAACCCAGCAACAGACAAAGCATTAATCGTATAACCCCACCATGAGCTACAAGCATGACGGACTCCTCCTCGCAGGCCAGAAGCCTGTCAAGCGCACCAGCCACCCTCTCATAAAAATGCTGGCTACTCTCTCCGCCCGGGAATGTGAATTCCCCAAAATTGGCACACCATTGGTCAACCATTTCGGGATCACTGGCGCAGATCTCAGTAAAGGTCGCCCCTTCCCAACGCCCGAAATCTATCTCAACCAACTGATTATCTACAGTGACGTCACAACTGATTTTCCGGGTAATTATATCAGTCGTCTGACGACATCGCCGCATCGGACTACAATAACACGAGTTGATTGTCTGCGCAGAAAGTCTTTCAGCCAACTGCTCTGCCTGCAAAAAACCGCCCTCACTAATAGGTACATCTGTGGAACCAAGATACCTGCCCTTGTACTGATCGCCAGTTTCAGCGTGTCGAACTAAGAAAAGTTTTTTCAATACACCTCCTTAACAAATCGCTGCAATTTGACAAATATTACCAGATACTGGGATTACATACAAAAAAAAGCCCGGACTCGTTCTCACGACCCAGGCTTCAATAATCAAAATACAGTTACACAAAGTATATTGATTTTTCCTGAACAGAACTCAGCCACGAAGCATGTTCAAAAAACACTCAGGCCGGTCTCCCGGCTTGTGAAACGATCAACTACGAATATCCACCACTGGCAAACAGTATAGGCAGACTTCAAGTGTTCGTCATCACTTACGGTTGCGGGTCAGCGCCGGTTTTCCACCGGTCTTCCCGATTATCCCTAAAAGGGCACCTGAGTGTGTTATGATATGTATGTAAACATACTAAAACATAAAAAATATCATTATCAAATGATATTTTTTATGTCAACAGTAAACCCAGGCTCCATCCGAATCACTATTAAATTTAAAATATATTTTATTTATTTTTTGCAATTTACTGATAGGCCCAAACACTCGGGCTTTGTGACCAAACCAAAATAACAAAAGGCAAAAAAAAGAGTATTTACTAGATAAAATGAGTAAAAACGAGCAAACAAGAGTAACATTTTTTCAACAATTCCCTCACCTGCCGGCAGAAAATCTGGCTAACCATCTAAAAACATGTCATTTTCAAGGTAAAAATCCCCACAGCCTGTTTATAGGCTTTCCCAAAGGCCTGCTTTGAAAAAGCCTACATGTCAAGGGCTTACAAACTGTTGATAACTCAAGCTTGAGTTTCATTAAAATTCTACCAAATCGACTTTGACAGCTCGCCACATTTTTTATTAATAAGCTGTCAATCATGACCACACCAAATGCTACTTTGTGGCAGATTGCTCCTCAAATGTGTAATAAAATGAAAAGCCAAATGTCCTTTTCTGTTCCTTAAAACCTATACAACCTTAAATAGCAGATTCGTGTATGTTCTGTTGCTCAGAGCATCACTATTCCTTCTACCGGTATGTGATAGGATGGAAGTAGATTTCACATAATTGCTGAAATAATTAAATTTGAAACGGACTTTAAAAACATGAATTGGGAATTAATAAACAACAAGCTTTCAACAACTTTGTCCAAGGATATACACGATCTTTGGATTAAGCCTATTAAGTGTCAGCAATTTGATGAAAAAACTATCGAATTGGCCGGCCCTGATCGCTTTTTTTGTTCCTGGGTAGCAGAAAACTTCCTGGCGGATATTAAGATGGCTGCTTCAGACTGTGACTGCCACAATCAAG
The DNA here is from genome assembly GCA_015231515.1 of Desulfobulbaceae bacterium. NCBI lineage: Bacteria > Pseudomonadati > Thermodesulfobacteriota > Desulfobulbia > Desulfobulbales > Desulfobulbaceae > Desulfobulbaceae bacterium. The sequence goes on along the minus strand of JADGBM010000058.1, from coordinate 7,468 downwards.
AAATAAAATTCACAGTCTACTCAAACCCCACATCATCGGAATCAGGCGTTACTACGCCCAACACCCCGAAAGGGCAACTTCGCTTGCCGAGCATACCAAAATCAACGACATTTATACGCTCATTAAACCCACGGTATGTTTTTGATGAGTTCATAGTTGGGAAAAGCAACGAAGTTGCTTACTCCGCCTGCAATGCCCTGGCACAAGGTGACACATCGTTCGGCCGCTGCCTATACATTAACTCAGCAACCGGCCTTGGCAAAAGCCACCTTACCCATGCAGTTGCTCATCATATCCTGGAGCACAAACCGGGAACACGATTAAACTACCTCACAGCTCAACAACTTACAGCTGAAATGGTTCGTTCAATTCAAGGCAAAAGCATGGATTCCTTTAAAGAAAAATATCAAAGCAGTGATATACTTCTTATGGAAGATATGCAGTCATTAACTGGCAAGACAAAAACCCAGGAAGAGTTAAGTCTGCTGTTTGATGTGCTTCTGGAAACGGGCAAAACCGTTATCTTCACAGGTGCCCAACCCCCTCGCAATTTTACTAACGTTGACCCAGGCGTTCAGTCACGGTTGTCTTCTGGCCTTGTCACTACCATTAGCGAGCCCGATCTGCAGACAAGAGTTCTTATTGTCGACAAGAAAGCAAAAAATTTGAATCTTAATCTCACTGAAGAGCTTTGCGGTTACATTGCCGAGCAAATCATTGGAGATATCCGACAAGTTCGCAGTGCCCTCATTGGCTTGAAGGCCAAGTCAAACCTACGCCGAATGTCGCCAGATATGGATATGGTCAAGGAGGTTTTAGTCGATATTATTGTTCGTCATCAAGCTTTGACCCCGGAACTGATTAGAGATTTTATTGCTGACCAGTACAACCTCACGCCCCAGGATCTTCAGTCAAAGTCTCGAAAAAAAGAACTTACTTTCCCCCGTCAGGTCTCAATGTACTTTGCGAGAAAATACACAGAAAAAGCCTTAATTGAGATTGGCAAGGCTTTCAATCGCGACCACTCTACAGTAGTCCACTCCATACGCGTGATAACTGATGCGATTAACAGAAGCAACAGCACCAAAGGACAGATTGCACTGCTTGACAACAAGTTCAACAAACAATTTTTAAGTTTTTAGTGCCTTACAGAGTATTTTCTTGTTTTTTTACAAGAAAATACTCTGCGAAAGGCACTTATCCAGTTCATCGGGGTTAGTGGTTTACTGAGCAAGCGCTGTCATGAAAAAAAGATAGCAAAAACTCTGAGAAACTCAAAATTACCGTAAGTTAAGCCACTGTACGGATCAGTATCAAAAATAGACCGGCTTTACCTTCGCCTCAGCCGCCGTCCTGACTCCACCAGCCTGTATCGCAACTACTGTATTACTGGCTGCTTTTATCATGTCGTTCATCCCAATACCGTCCCAGCCAAACCCGCAAATGTGCAGCCCCTGATTTTCATCTTCAACACGGCTACGCCATTGCAATAGTTCCGGATGCCCCATTTCCATCTGCGGGATACCATGCTCAGGACGAAGAACCTGCGCAAATATAGGAGGTTCAGGCATTTCGATCAGCTGACTGATATCAGCATAGACTTGGTCAATCAGTTCCTCATCGGACAGTTCAAGCCTTTCGGGGTGCCGCCGGCCTCCGACCAGAGCCTCAATAAGAACTTTCCCGGCAGGCGCTCGATCAGGGAACATATGAGAGGTAAACATTGCCCCAAGTGTAAAGCGGTTCTCCCTCTCAGGAGCCAAATAGCCAAACCCGTAAGGAACCTTGGCGGAATCAGTAAAGCCCATCACTACGTTAATTATTTTTGAGACAGGAATACAGGATACCGGAGGTACTTTCAAGGGTGTCAAAAGCTGTAAGGCCTGGTTAACTGGTAAGGCTATCACAAGGTCGTTGGCAAAAAAACTTCCTCTGTCGGTCTTAATTTCCCAGCGTTCGTTTTTTTTGATACCTTGAACCAGGGTTTTATACTCAATGTGCTTATCAGCAGTCAGAACCTCAATCAATTTCCCCATACCCTCAGGGAAATTGATCATTGATGGGAGTCTGCCAAGTTTTGCCTTTTTCGAGGAGGCCTTCTTCTTGCGAATAAGCCCCCGCAAAACAGATCCAACCTCCATTTCAAGTTTCCGGACACCTGGCATTACCGCATCAATACTCAGCCGGGTATAATCACCGGCAAAACTTCCAGATACAGCCGCATCAACAAGAGGCAAAAGCTCCTTCCCAAATCGATAAGCAACCCAATCCCCAATAGACTGATCCTCGACCTTAGGCTTTTTCCATAAATCGGCAAATACTCTTAACTTTGCCAGGGTTGAGACAAGTGGGGTCTGCAAAACCGTCTTTAAACTTTGCGGCAAGCGTGTGATTTTACCATGATGGCAAACATACCTGTAGAAATCACCAAGAGGTGCGGTTTGGGCTTCGTCATACAAGCCCGTGTCGCGGAGAAGCTCCTGACTTTCAGGGGTATTATCCAAAAAGCCATGGGGCCCCCATTCTCCCTGAAACCCCTCCATCTTGAAGCTCTTAACCGCACCACCAGTTCGAGTACTTTTCTCCAGAATACATACAGTTGCTTCCGACATATGTTTTTGCACAAAATGGGCTGTACTGAGTCCGGATAAACCGCCACCTATAATGACAACATCATAAAAACCATCCATAGTCGCTCTCGATTTCAATTATAAAAAAAATAACGTAGTTAAAATAGTTGTATCAAATATACTGTATCAAATATACTTGCAGGCAAAGCAATATCAATTTATTATCTTCTCTGTGAAAAACAATGCCTGAGAATCAAAAAAAAATCCTCATACTCTCGTACTCTTTCAGCGGTCAAACTAACGGGTTGTTGCGTAGAGTAGCAAGCGCTCTCGAAGAAGCTGGAATCACTGTCATTAAAGAACGAATTACGACGGTCACTCATCTCCGCTTTCCAGTTTCCTCTATTCCAGCCTGTATATCAATGATGGTAAAAACGTTTTTGCGCCAGCGAATTAAAATTGCCCCGCTTTCAACTAAGGCTAAGCGGAACTACGACTTAATTCTCCTGGCTGGCCCGACATGGTCGTACAACCCGAGCGGCCCAGTTCTTTCTTTGATTGACCGCGATGGCCCAACTCTCTTTAAGAATAAAACTGTTATACCTCTAATTTCCTGCCGAGGCTATTGGCGCATGCACTGGCTTGGTCTCAAACATCTGTTAAAGCGTTGTGGCGCACAGGTTCCCAACCACATTGTCTTTTCCCACCCCAATAAAGAGCCCTGGAGCACAGTCGGCGTGTTTTTGAAGATTGCCGGAAAAAACCCGGAACGTCACCCCTTCTTAGGCAAATACTACTATCATTTTGGCCATACCATTGACCAACAGGACGAAGCTGCACAATTCGGCAAAATCTTAGCCAATGCCCTGAACACTGGCCTCCCACTGGAGAGCATAAACTTTCAGACCCCTAAGGCCCTTCCGTAATCCAGCTGCCACCAAGGGCGGCCTCCAGTCAAGCCACTTCCCGTCAGGCCACAAGACCATGTCAATTCGCCTCAGTTTCCAGCCCTGGTACGGCTTAGAACTCTATCCCTTTTTGTGCTTTTATACCAGAGACATAGGGATGTTTTAAGGCACTGATTTCAGAAACAAGGTCTGCCGTATCAATAAGCCGCTGACTGGCGTCTCTTCCCGAAATGATGATATGTAAACACTCTGGTTTATCAAGCAAAACATCAATGATCTCCTGTTCACTTACCAACTCATATTTGATCAGATAGGTCAACTCATCAAGCACAATCATATCATACGCACGACTCAGAATTTTTTCTTTGGCTAAATTCCAGGCAGTAGCCGCCATTGCCTTTGTCTGCTCCCTATCTTCATCCCAGGTAAATCCTGTGCCCATGGTATGAAATTCAACAGGCCCCTTAAATTCAGAAAAAAACTTTGCCTCACCAGTGGGCCACTTACCCTTGATAAATTGAACAACACAAACCCGCAACCCTTGACCAAGTCCGCGTATGGCCTGCCCCAAAGAGGCAGTTGTTTTCCCTTTGCCATGCCCGGTATAGATGACAATAAGACCTTTACGTTCCATAAGTATTCTTCGATTTTATCGATTTAAGTTATACAAACAGGCTGATGACGCAGTAGAAGAGGTGGCCCTGAATTGGTACATTCAAAAAAAAAGAGGGCGCAGCAGATGCCAGGCCCTCTTCAATATAGATAATCAAATAAGTACGATTACTGACCAGCTCCAGGCAACTTGCTTTTAGCATCAGCAATTATTTCAGATATAGGTGTACCATTTCCGGCAATTGCACCCGGATTTATGGTTAAGAGCTCCTGCCAAGTGGTAACCGCTCCCTGAATATCTCCCAAGTCATACATCAGGACGATCCCTTTGTTAAAACGGGATTGTTCGTGGCGAGGGTCAGCCATTATTGCACTTTCAAAGTTGGCTAATGCCTGCTGAGGATCTCCACTTCTTCTGTACATAACACCGAGGTCGGTTAAAACATTGGCATTTCCAGGCTGCAACTCATTGTACTTGGTATACGCCCGTATAGCTTTGTCAAAACGTGACGCATCAAAATAGGTATTACCTAACTGGACCCAGGCATTTGCATCGGCGGGATTGGTAGAGACACGCTGCTCCAGAGCAAGTATTTGACTTGCCTGCTGAGGGGTCACCCCGCCTTGCTGAACTGTGGCTTGTGGTGCTGGGCCACGATTGTTTTGAGCCACAGGATACGATTCAGTCTGTAATGAACTAAAGACAACACCAGCCATAAAACCGACTACCGCGGCTATACCTGCAACTATATATAGAGTCTGTTTTGTAACACTGTTACTTGCTGTTCCCATTCAAGCTCCCCACAAGAATTATTAATAAAGAAAATGCCGTAAATCTGATTTACGTAGCGCTAAAGGACATATCGTCATAATCCCGTAAATTGTTTGTCTCTATAACACGCTTCACGTCTTCAACATAAAGTTCCTTACGCTCTGAGTAGTTCAACAAACCTTTTGAAAGAGAAAACGAGTCACGAGTTTGCTGCCTGATCTGACGAAGGTCATCATAAGCGGAAACCCTGTTAATAGTCAAGACGTAAGCACGTACAGAATCGATGATTGAATCATACAGAGCTATTCGATGCGTTTTACCTGGATCTCTGCGCAGTGGAACAAGCCCTTTTTTACCCCAAGTCCACATGCCAAAAAGATTATTGGCCTGATAGGCAAAACGAGAACCTCCCCATGAGGACTCTATAGCACCCTGGGCTATAATTAAACTTAGCGGCAAGACGTCTACCCGGCTAAGAAGTTCTGCCGCATTTTCAGTTCTATATTTTCTGGTAAGAGCTTCGACAAATACTATATTGTTCTTCCCAAGTGAGTTCATCCAATCAGGATGAGAACTGGAAAAAATCAAATCTGCCGGATTGCCACCTAGTTCGTCGAGAATATCCAACAGCTGCTGGCGTTCCTGACGAACTTCATTGAGTACGATCATTGCAGCCGGCAACACCGACACAATAAAAGCCTTCTTTTTGTCGAGCACATCTGCCTCACTTAAATCGGCAGGAAAACGGGAAACCAGGACATTTGGAAAGCTGTCCAACGTATCAATATCCCATAAATTTTCCTCCTTGAGCTCACGAATAAGTTCATCAGCGGAGGAAACCAATATAAGGTTTCGATCATTTTCAGTATCAACTGGGGCCTCAAATGGCAAAGAAAGCGCGTCATCAACTGAGGAGGTGCTTGGGGCACCAATTCGGTAAGCAAATGAAGTCCCTTCGCCACTCAGCATAACAAACGAGACAATCAGCCCGAGGCAGGTTAAACCCAAAAAAGCATGGAACTTTTTAAAAGAGCTGCAATCCTTAAACTTTTTATTCTGATTGAGTAAAACTTGAACCGAGCCAGAGGCGACAGCAACCTGTGACAACACCATCTTGGCTGGAAAAACAAACTTACGACATAAGCGCACCAAGCGCAACAACACATACAGATATGAATTTTTCATTTTTTTATCTTTTCATTTTTTACAGGCCGCCTCCACTTGTGAAGACAACCCAAAGTTAATTTACGTGCCAAATATGTTATTTAGCAGCGTGCAATTCAGACAACTGTACTACTGATATTTTCAATTTAGACTCGCCAAGCGTGAACCACAGCCTACAACTCAGATTTATCAGAGAGCAACAATCATTGGTTCCACGCTCGAAAGTTACTAAAAACTTTGCAACATGTATGCCGCTGCACCCCCTGCAACCATTTCAGTATTAATAACAAATAGTTACAAAGAAATCACACTCTAGCCCAATCAACAAGGCAGGCAAATTTGACCACAAAATGTGTGTTTTTTGACCCTTAAAGGAACACTCAGCTAATCCTGCACAAATTTACTATTTTCATATCTGCCAGTTATAATATTGCCATCCGGAAGGGTCAACGTGCCGGGGCCAGACATTGCACCATCACAAAATCCTCCATCCCAGACTGAACGGTCAGGAAGAGTCAACCTGCCCTGCCCATTGAATTGCGCATCCCGGAACTCGCCTTCATACATCCCCCCTCCCGGCTGAGAAAGTTTTCCAGTACCATTAAACTTTCCATCCAGAAAACCACCTGTGTAGTTCAAGCCGTCGGGCATAACCAGGGAACCTTGACCAGAGAACTTACCCTTTACAAACGTCCCTTCATATCTCCCCAGAGATGGCCCGGTAAGAATCCCGAAGCCATTCGGAAGATCGTCAACAATCTCGCCCTCAAACTTACTCCCGTCATTAAATTCAATTGTACCTTTTTCAGTCATGTTCTCTCCTGGTTTACCCTTCATGCCGCCAACCACAAGTACCTTTCTTGGGCTTAACAAAACAGCTCATAGAATGGGTTTCTCGGTGTAAAGGTGGTTTATGGAATTGCACAGGCAAAGTATGCAGCACATTCAAGTTTCAGTTGTGTACAGAAGGAGGGCACTACAACAAAGGGGTCATAGCAAAAAGCCATAACCCCTCACTACCTGGTACGCCAGGAGGGAGTCGAACCCCCGACCTACGGATTAGAAGTCCTAGACAACCTCCACGGTATCGACCGACCGGAAGTCCCTACTACCGATGGTTTCAAAGATATCCCACCTGATAAGTCAAAATCATCTCACACGATAAGTAGCCACTCATCAAATGTATCTAAGAGCAATGTGTCCTTACCAAAACCACTATCTAGCAAGGGCTCCCAGGTGACTCAGCATGATCTTGAAGGTGTCGCTAAAACCTTCCCCAAACGACCAGAGAACGACCAGAGAGTTTTCTCTCAGGTCGCTATTATCATAATACATTTCAAGCCCCCTCCCACAAGAAGTGTCAGTTGATTCGCTCGGTATGATAACGGCTTGAGCTTAAAATGTAAAGTTTAACTGGCCCTATATAAGGATACAAACTATTT
>JADGBM010000057.1 GCA_015231515.1 Desulfobulbaceae bacterium | reverse complement strand
CCACCAGCATCCAAATAGATACGTATGAAACCGTACTATTTGAGGTTTTTAACAGTGAGTAATATGCTGGTGGGAATACTTAAACTATTGGTGGCGGCAGGTCGCAGGCAGAAAAAATATAGGATGTAATTGATTGGAGGGTAACACTGGGAAACTGTTGCGAAAAATAAGGATGTACTGTTGCTGTTGAATTGTATTGGCTGACCTGATTTACATCTTGCCATTTTGCCCGATACTTATGAGGTTGAAAAGATTTTGGTGACCTATGGGAGAAGCTTTGTTGTAAATGGTAATGCTGATATTTATCGTGATTGTGAGAGGAGTTTTCTGAAAAAGTTACTCCATCAGTCCGATAGTCGTTATGGTGATCAAGATCAAATGCAACGCTATGGTTGTGCTGAATTCTAGACGCAACGATCAGGTCTCGTTGGTTTTCCTCTTGTTCATGGCTGTGCTGATGAACATGAAAAGTGGGGGATAAAAAGGCGCCGAAAATGCACAATATCAAAAAGCCAAAACAGTACTTCTTAATACCTATATGAAATCTCTTCTGCATTAACAATTAACCGCCCTAAGACTATCCGTTATCAAAATAAATTAAATCGTGCCACTTTTTTACGCCGCCAACATAGCTACTTGAGAGTATAAATATTGTCAAGATCGGCAGATTAAATCTTGCCCCCTTCTAAAATCTATTTCTCATATATTTCCCCCAGTACAATTTCTCCTGTAGTTAAGGTGCGTATTTCCGGTTTTGCCGGACCAGGCAAAGGGCAGCCTTTATCGATTACTTGCGGGTTCAACTTCTTCTCGCCCTGGCCATACACCTGAGCGCAGCCGGTACGCCAGGCGGCGAAAATCATTTAAAATGACCAGGATACTCGGAATGAGCAGCAAGGTTAAAACAGTCGCAAAGGCAACTCCGGCCGCGATGGAAAGGGCCATCGGGATCAGGAATTTGGCCTGCAGATCGGTTTCAATAATCAGTGGTGTTAAGCCGCCGACCGTGCTCAGGGTCGTTAGAAATATCGCCCGAAACCGCCGCATTCCACCGTTTCGTATCGCCTCAAAAAATGGCATTCCCTCGGAGAGGTTAATATTAATTCGATCGATAAGAACAATGGCATCATTAACGACTACCCCCGTTAAAGCAACCATACCAAACATACTCATCATGGAGAGTTCATAGCCAAGTAGCAAGTGACCGACAACCGCCCCAATGATCCCGAAAGGAACTGTAAACATAATCACAAAGGGTTGGGCGTAGGAACGAAACATGGTGGCAACAATGACGAAAATCCCGACACCTGCTAACGGAAAGCCAATTTTAAGACTGGAAAACGACTCCCGCATCTTTTTCTGTTCCCCCTGGGCTGAGATATACAGATCAGGGTATCTGTTTTTTAATTCGGGGAAAAAATCTGCCGAAAGCTGACCCAGAATCTCATTGGCATTGGCTTTATTGGTGTCGACTCCGGCACTGACCATTATCCGCCGGAGACCATCGGTCCTGGTGATTTTCGAATAACCGGATGAGTAGGTAAAATCAGCAACGCTCCGAAGAGGTACTTCTCGCTCACCAATACGGATGCGAACCTGTTCCAGGGAAGATATTCGCTGTCGGGCATCACCCTCGTAACGTACTTTTACACGAATATCATTTCGACCTCGCTGCAGCCGCAGAGCCTCTTCCCCGAAGTATCCCGCCTTTACCTGATGGGCAAGATCATCAACGGTAAAACCAAGGGCACGGGCCTCCGGTTTCAAGGTAAGCCGCACTTCGTTTTTACCCAATGAGTGATCGGAACGAATCTGAGTGACACCATCAAATTGACGCAAGCGCTCTAAAACCTCACCTGAGGCGGCAAGAATCTTCTGCATGTCACGCCCCTGAATCCAAATCTCGATTGGATCGCCGGGCGGGCCTTGAGAAAGGCCTGCAAAGGTAAGCGCCTTCACCCCGGCTAGAGGGGGTATCTCTTTTTCCCAGTCGATCATGAGGTCTTTGGTGTGGATACCCCTTTTTTCGGACTCAAGCAGAATCGCCCGCACGCCCCCATAGTGTGAACCGATTTCACCATAATCCTTCAACTCCTGACCAACCAGGGTATAGCGATTTTTAAGCAGCGGTTCGCCGGATCGAGTCCTGGTGTGCTCTGCAAGGCGCAGAAGCGCTGCCTCAATTTCAGCAACGGCTTTACGGGTAACCTCAGGAGGTGTGCCGTTGGCAAACTCCACATTGGCGCTGATCACAAAGCCATCAACCTCGGGAAAGACTTCAAATTTCAGAAAACCCCCCTGAATCAAACCGATGGTGATGGACAAAATAGCCAGTGCGGTGCAAAGGGAAATGTAGCGCCACTGCATAACCTTACTAAGAAACGGGGCGTAAACAGTTTCAACAAAGAGTTCAAGTTTTCGGCTGACCAGTTTGTTGATGTTCAACAGCCTTTTGAAACGGTTGGCATTTAGTCTACCGTCGTAGCTGACAGGTTCAGGAAGATGGCTCAGATGGGCCGGTAAAAGAAAAAGACACTCCAGAAGAGAAATAACCAGGCAGGCAATAACAACCACCGGCATGATAGCAATAAATTTACCCATTATCCCGCCAATATAGGCCAGCGGGATAAAGGCGACAATGGTAGTCAGAACTGCGGCAACCACCGGCATACCAACCTCTGTGACACCGTCAATGGCCGCCTGAACAGCCGATTTTCCACGCTGCCGGTGTACAAAAATCGCTTCTCCTACCACAATTGCATCATCAACAACAATGCCCAGCACCATAATCAGCCCGAACAGTGAAATCATGTTGATTGTCGCCCCCATGGCCCAGAGAATGGCCAGCGCGCCTGCAATCGAGATGGGGATACCCATACCACTCCAGAAAGAGAGCCGCACATCAAGAAACAGCCAGAGCAGCAAAAAGACCAGACCCAGACCAATCAGACCGTTTTTAACGAGAAGATTAATCCTGGAGTGCAGCATTTCTGTACCATCATACAACATCGAGATCGTTGCACCATCAGGCAGCTTAAGCTGTTCCGCCTCAATATAGCTCTTGACTCGCTGGGCAATCGCCAGAGAATCTTCTTCCTTGGTCTTAAAAACCGAAAGCATAATGCCAGGTTCACCGTTGATTGCCACAGCGATTGGATCTTCACTGAATCCGTCATTGATCTGGGCAATGCGGTCGAGAGTAACTAATTCACCGGAAGGCCTCGCCAGAACAATGATTGAAGCAAACTCCCCGCCCGTGTATTTACGCCCCAAAGTCCGGACCCGGATCTCTTCTTCCTGGGTGCGAATCGTTCCGCCGGCAAGGTTAATACTGCTTCGGCGAATCGCGGCAGAGACCTGATCAAACGTAAGTCCGTACTCGCGCAGTTTTTCCTCAGATACCTCTATCGATATCTCATAATCTCGAGCCCCATAGACAGCAACCTGTGAAATATCCGGCAGATTACGAATCTCATCTTTGGTTTTTTCGGCCCACTCTTTGAGCTGCCGTTCAGACATATCTCCGGCAAGATAGAGAAAGGAGACCAGGTCGCGCAGGACATACTCCGTAATGATCGGTTTTTCTGCATCCAGCGGAAATGTTGAGATGGCATTTACGCTGTTCCTGACCTTGTCAAGCACATCACCGACATCATAATTTTCTTTAACCTCTATCCAGGCAAAGCCCGAATTTTCACTGGATGTTGTGGTGTATTGCTTGATACCTTCCAGGCCTTCAATCGCCTCTTCGATTTTCAGGCAAACACCTTCCTCGACCTCTTCAGGATCGGCCCCTGGATAGGCAACAGTGACTGAAATGGCATCAAGGGAGAACTCCGGAAAGGTCTCCTTAATCATTGAAAAAACTGCCATACCGCCGGCCAGAAAAATTATGACCATAGCAATATTAGCAAAGACGGTATTATGGATAAAAGCGGATAAAACTTGCTTCATAAAGCGACTCCGGACCCACTTTTTTGTGCTTTTTCGGCCTTGTTCGAATTATGAATTCTAAGCAGCGAATTTTCTAAAGGCTCGACTAAGCGGGTAGTGATGATCTGATCACCATCTTTGAGGCCTTTTGAGACAAAGGCCTCCTCGCCCTGAATACGTGCCACTTCCACAGCAGATGTTTTTAGACGGTTGCCGATTGCCAGATAGACGGTCTCTTTAAAGCTGACTGCCCACCGTGGCAACCGGTAGACACCATCGAGAACCAGGCCGGGAATGGTCACTGAACAGAACATGCCGGCAACGAGCGGTAGTCTCGGCCTTGCCAAAGAAACTGCCTGATGATTTTCCACCCTGACGGCAACGGTCAATGTTCTGGTTTCAGGATTAAATCTGACCACTCGATGCAAAACGCCCTGCCAAATGTTTTTATCGTCATCAGTCCAGCGGATATCGCAGAGTACCGGCTCAACATCGGTAAACCAGCCACGGCTTCTGCCATCCTTAAAACGCAGCCATTTTCGCGCCTCACCACTGTCGATGGGCAGATGAATTTCCAGGATAGCATCGTTGGCCATGGCGACCACCTGTTTGCCGGGAGTGACATACTGCCCGATTTCAAGCTCAGCCTCGGTTATCCGGCCAGTAAATGGAGCTTTAACCTCGCAGCGTGCCAGATTGGTCATAGCATTTTCAAAACGCGCTTGTGCTGCCGTGAGCGCACTATCCGTCTCTTCAATCTGCAAAGGATACAGTTCGATTGTTTTCGCCAGTTGCGCGGCCAGATCCTTAGCGTTATTGTAAACCTGCTCTTGCTTTTCGACATAGGCAAGGCTCACCGCTTCATGCTCCTGGTATAATTTTTTATAGCGCTCGTGTTCCGCTTTGGCCAGATCACGATTCCTTTCAATAGATATCAAGCGCTGGGTGTCAATCTCTATCTGCCGGCCAAGCACCATAATGTTTTTTTTAAGACGCTCGCCCTCAGCACCTGTAGTATCACGGACTGTCTCATAATCACTTGGATCTATACGGAACAGAAGCTCACCCTTTTCGATAATAACACCTTGATCCAGGCGAGAGTTTACAGCAACAATACGCCCGGAAACCTCTGGAGAGATGGCAACTGTGTCAAGGGGGGTTACTTGACCAAAACCCGTAATTTTCATTTGGACACTTTCTGCTTTGGCCGAGAGCGTTTCAACTTGCAGGGTACGTTCTTTAACAACAATTTCGGCCGGCGGCTGTTTCATCTTTGAGAGCAAGGTCATGCCAATAAATCCCACCAACAGAATTGCGATACAGACAACAATGCGGAACATAACCTTGCCGTTTGTTTGCGGCAAATACTGCTGACTCATAGCTGCTCTCCGTTAAAAAATTATACCCTTGTAATTATTCCATCATCCCACAAGGACCTAATCCACTAAACAAAACTGATTGAAACCGGACAATGGTCTGAACCCATCTGCTCTTTTAAGATAACTGCATCAACCACGCGTTTTTCACTTTTCGAATCAACACAAAAGTAATCAATACGCCAACCAATATTCCTTTCCCGTGCATTAAACCGATAACTCCACCAGGTATAGTTATCCGGCCCCTGATCGAACTTTCTGAAGGTATCTGCAAATCCTGAATCGATAAAGGTATCCATCCAGGCCCTCTCCTGTGGTGTAAAGCCTGGATTTTGCTCATTTGATTTTGGATTTGCCAAATCTATCTCCGTATGGGCAACATTGAAATCACCACAGACAACCACGGATTTCTTTTTGGCAAGCTTTGCTGCAAAGCTTTGCAGGGCGGCATTAAAACCCAACTTATAATCCAGGCGCGCCAAGCCGTGCTGGGAGTTTGGAAAATAGGCATTGACTAGAAAAAAATCACTGTACTCCGCAGTCAGCACCCTGCCCTCATGATCATAAAGTTCATCACCAAGGCCATACAATACATTTTCAGGCTCCTGCCTGGTATAGATAGCAACACTGGAATACCCTTTTTTTTGTGCTGAAAACCAAAATGAGTGATAGCCGTCAATTTTCAGGAGTGCCTCGGAAAGCTGTTCCGGTTGAGCCTTAGTTTCCTGAATCGCAAAAATGTCTGCCGAGGACTCTTTAACAATATCAACAAATCCCTTTTTCTCCACCGCCCGGATACCATTTACATTCCATGAGATAAACGTCTTACCCGCCGTGCTCCTCTTGGCATTTTTGCTCAAACGCCTGGGCGTGACGCCAATTTGAGGGCAGTCAGCGCTGATGACGCAGCGGTCACAATGAGGCCCTACCGGCCTGCACGTTCCCTGGCCAAAAGCCACCAGAGTGGAGTTAACCGTCAGCCAATGCCTTTCCGGCAGTTTGGCACGGAGCACCATTTCCGTTTCCAGTGGCGTTCTGGTAGTTACATAGCCCCAGATATTCATAATCCGGTGCACATGTGTATCGACACAGATCGCCGGCTTTTTAAAGACCACTGCCCTCACCAGATTTGCCGTTTTTCGACCAACTCCGGGGAGTTTAACAAGCAAGTCAATCTCATCGGGAACGACACCGCCAAACGCCTCAAGTGCCGCTGGCAGCGAGGCAAGATAGCCAGCCTTGTTTTTATAAAAACCAACCGGATAGATTAGTTTACTGATCTCCTGCTCAGACAAGCCCGCCAGTTGTTTTACATCCGGGGCCTTTTCAAAAAGACGTTCTGCTGCCTCCGCGGTTGTCTCGTCCTTAGTCCGGGCCGAGAGGATCGTGGCCACTAAAACCTTGAATGGATCTCTGGTTTGAACGGCTATGAGATCAACAACAGGTACCTTGTAGTTGGCGACTTCTTTTTCCAGCACATCGAGTACTTTATTTATATCAATCACTCATTCTTCCCCAGGTGGATAGACGGTAATCAGAGTGATCGGACAACTCTGAGCCACCCCCCGCTAAAGAGCCAAAAAAGAGGCGTCGAAATTTTTGTAATCGAGGTCCGGCCATAATTACCAGATCGTGGCCTTGCGTTTTTTCTATTATAGTTTCCTGCCGTGCATCTGTGGCAATGGCTTCGCAACTACTGATAGCCGCAAGACCTTCCATCTCAGCCCAGCGCAACAGACGTTTTTCAGCCTTGATAACTGTTTCTGCCTTCTCATAGGACGGCATAAGTCTCAGAAAGCTGATATGATGGTGGCCGACAGTAGCGAGAGCCCGTACCGGATTTCGAAGTAGATGGAGTTCTCGCATATTGACTATGGGAACAATAATCCGCTCGGTGTGCAGAATGCCGCTAAATTTAATTATAATCGTCGGACATGGCGCCTCTTCGACGACCGCCCCGAGAACCCGATGAAACTCATTTGGCGTTAATCGAATAGAGTGCCCGAGAACAATGGCCCGGGCATTGGTATCCTTAGCAATTTGGAGAATACCCTTGGCCGCGTTTTCGCTTTTCTGGGTCACTGTGTATAGTTCTGACCCCATACTATGCACCTCTGCCCGAGCAACTTCAGTAAGCGAAATCTCGACCTCTTTTTGTTCTGGACTAAAGGTTTGACCCGGAAGAAGAATTCTTGCTGCCAGAGGAAAGGCCCCATAATCATGGGCAAAGATCGCAGCCATTCTTGCCAATGCTGCAGTCGTAGCAAGATGGTTGGCCCCAAAAACCACAACGCCATCCGGGCGCGTCGGCCGCTGAAATCGTTCCCAAAGCCAGGGGACCATCGGAACTCCATCCAGGGTAGTTGCCTTCGTGCCATCACCATCGACATCACGCAATAGAGATTGAGATCGTACCGACTCCGTTGGCCCGTCAAAGGCCTCTCCAGCCTTTTTCACAGCATATCTGGCAAAAATGGGCCCGGTCAGTTCGGAGAGAATTACACCTGTAAGCACCACAGGTGTAATAACTTGTGAAAAACTAAAAAGGCCGACATCATCTTTTAGCAGAAAGATAAGACCAATGGCGACTCCAGCTTGTGGTGTTAAAGCCATCCCCAGGTAACTACAGACCACTTTAGGCGCCGACGATATCTTGGCGCCGGCTCCAGCTCCAATAGTTTTTCCCAGAAAGCGAAAAACAAAATAGCCCAAACCTAGCCAACCCGCGATCGCCAGGGCGCTCAAATCAAGGTGAACACCTGCCAGAGTAAAAAAAAGAACATAGACAGGCGGTTCAAAGGCATTAAGTGCTCTAAAAAGACGCAGATCGCGGTGATCCCGATTAACAATTGCAAACCCGGCAGCCATGCCCGCCAGAAGCGGGGAGAGATTGAGCATACGCGCACCCTCCCCGCACAGAAGAAGCAGGGCGAGGCCAACAGTAAGCATCTCATTCTTTGAACGGAGCCGGTTATTAACAAAATCAATAAGTAAGCCTGTAACAGCCCCCATCAACAGCGCACCGGCAATCTCAAGCATACTTGCTGAGATTGCCGTAAAAACGGAGCCACCCTCAACAGCAGTGAGCTGATGTGCCAAGGCCGAAAACAGACCGAACATCATGATTGCCATCCCATTATCAAAGGCCACAACTGCCATTAATGTTGTCGTCAGGGGACCTGAAGCACGCAGCTCAGTCATTACATGCATCGTGGTGGCAGGGGCAGTTGCTACAGAAATTGCACCAAGAAGAATTGACAGGACGGCTAAATCAACAGTTGTCCAACTTGCAAGACCAATCCCGGAAAATTTAGCAACTAAGAATGTTCCCACACAGACGGCAGTAAAGGCGCCAAGGACTTCAAGCACCCCGATGAAGCAGACACTTCTGGCTGATGTACGCAGACGCTTTAACTCAAGATGCTCGCCAATTCCGAAAGAGATCATCATGAGGGCAAGTTGGGTGAAGTGGCCAAGCTGTTGGCCAATGGACTCTGCGGAGAGGAAATTAATGCCGGAAGGGCCAAGAATCAGCCCTGCACAGATATAGCCCGTAACGGAGGGCAGCTTGAAAAATTGGCCTACCTTGGCGACAACGAATCCAAAACCAAGCAGCAAGGCTAATGCGAGGGTTATATTTTCCACAAAGACTGATCCAGCTCGGCTGGGTCAGGAGAGAGTGTCTTTTTGATAAAGGCATTAATCTCTGCGAAAGCTTTCTCCAGCTCAGGCAGACACTCTTGCGCCTTTTCAATCTCCTGGTCTATTGCAAATTGCCTGATCTGAGCAATAAGCCGCAGAAGAGATTCTGCGTGAATAATCCCTGCCGCACCCTGATTCTTGTGGCATAAGGCCCGGAGCTCATCACTATCGCCACACTCTAGTGCCTTCGTAAACTCTGCAAGGTACTGTGGACTTATCTGCAAAAAGGACTCAAGCACTCTTTGAGCAAGACTCTCCTTTCCGGCACAATAGTCAATAAGTGCCTCCAGATTAACGGAGCTCTCGGGTTCAGATGATTTTACATTTTCGTTCATGACAGACATTTTACAAATAAAGTACAATTACGCCAAGATTTTAAATTTTAAATTACTGAGATCAAACTACGTATAACGATATAGGCGGATCAGGCTTCAATTTACAAATATAAATTGGTCACAACTCTTTTTAATTTTGACAATAGAGTCAGCCCTTATATAATGAACCCATTAAAGTACAAAAGTGCCAACACCCATATAATCAAGACTTATATTCAAAATTTACCACCCATTATGATAACCTTAAAAAAAGGGTTTACTATCCCAATCACTGGTGCACCGAGCCAGGATATCGGCAGTGCAGGCGCACCATCTATGGTCGCCCTGCTTGGCATTGATTACCACGGCCTAAAGCCATCCATGACCGTCACGGAAGGCGACAGAGTACAGTGCGGGCAGCCTCTTTTTGAAGACAAAAAAAACCCCGGCGTCATTTTTACAGCCCCCGCCAGCGGCACAATAACCGAGATTAACCGGGGCCAACGCCGATCATTTCAATCACTTGTCATTGAGGTAGACAATACCGAACAGGTTGTTTTTTCATCGTACACTGCCAAAGAGCCCGGCAGCCTTAACCGGCAAGCGGTCGTCGATCTGCTGGTGGAATCAGGGCTGTGGACCGCCATTCGCACACGGCCCTACTCAAAAATTCCCGCTCCGGACAGCACCCCGCACGCTGTATTTGTCACGGCAATGGATACAAATCCCCTGGCGCCCTGTGTTGAGACTATTCTTGCCCAAAAACCAGAGGCCTTTGAAACCGGTTTATCGGTACTAGCCACCCTCACAGACGGCTCACTTTATCTTTGCAAAGCCCCTGCTTCCAACTTGCCCGGCCTCAGACTGCCATGTGTGACGGTGAGTGAGTTTTCCGGCCCTCACCCTGCCGGCCTGGTTGGCACTCATATTCATTTTCTCGATCCTGTGAACCAGCAAAAAACCGTCTGGCACATTGGTTACCAGGATGTTGTGGCAGTTGGCCACCTGTTTTTAACCGGTAAGCTCTACCAGGACAGATTTATCTCTCTGGCCGGGCCTCAGGTCAAAAAACCGCAAATCATAAAAACAGTCCTTGGTGCCAATCTTGATGAGTTAACCTCCGGTAAGCTTTGCGAGGGGCAGAACCGGATTATTTCGGGATCTGTACTTTCAGGTACAACGGCCCACGGTCCATTTACCTACCTGGGACGCTACCATAATCAAGTCTCCGTGATCAGTGAAGGTGGCCAGCAGGAGTTTCTTGGCTGGCTGGCCCCTGGTAGCAATAAATTTTCGATTAAGCCGATGTTTCTGTCAGCCTTATCACCGAAAAAACTGTTTTCGTTTACAACTGCCCTGAACGGCTCCCAGCGCGCCATTGTTCCCATAGGCAGTTTTGAGAAAGTGATGCCGTTGGACATTGAACCAACCTACTTATTGCGGGCCATCGCTGTTCGTGATGTTGAGCAGGCAGAGGCTCTCGGCTGCCTGGAACTTGATGAAGAGGATCTGGCTCTCTGCACCTTCGTCGATTCATCAAAAAACAGTTACGCACCTCTTTTGAGAGAGACCTTAACCATGATCGAAAAAGAAGGCTGATTGTATGTTACGAAGCCTGCTCGACCACATAAAACCGCATTTTCAAAAAGAGGGGCGTTTAGCAAAACTCTATCCCCTCTATGAGGCAGCCGACACTCTGTTTTATACGCCTGTTGCAGTAACGGCCTGCGACTCCCACATTCGTGAACACTCAGATCTGAAACGTGTCATGATCTGCGTCTATATTGCGGTTGTGCCCTGCATTCTGATGGCCCTTTACAACACAGGCCTACAGGCCAACAATATAATTGCTGCCTCAGGAACTATACCCAGCGGCTGGCGTTATCAACTGATCAGCTTGCTCGGGGCCGCCCACAACCCGGCTTCTCTTTGGGACAACTGCCTGCTGGGCGCCCTCTTCTTTTTACCAATCACCATTGTCACCTATGTCGTCGGTATATTCTGGGAAGTTGTCTTTGCCAGTGTGCGCGGTCATGAGATCAATGAAGGGTTTTTTATTACCGGCATTTTATTCCCTCTGATCTTACCGCCCGGGACTCCTCTCTGGCAGGTCGCTGTGGCCATCAGTTTCGGTGTGGTTATCGGTAAAGAGATTTTTGGCGGTACCGGTAAAAATTTTCTGAATCCGGCCCTGACAGCTCGGGCATTTCTCTTTTTTGCCTACCCTGCTCAGATTTCCGGAGACTCTGTTTGGACCGCCCTTGATGGCTATTCCGGTGCCACCATCCTTGCCAATGCCGCCAGCGGCGCAAACGAGTATGGGGCAACCTGGCTGCAGGCCTTTCTAGGAACAATTCCAGGCTCTATGGGCGAGACATCAACCCTTGCCTGTTTAGTTGGTGCGCTTGTGCTTCTGGTTACAGGTACCGGTTCCTGGCGAATTATGCTCAGTGTCTGTCTTGGCATGCTGGCCATAGCCCTCATGTTTAACATGGTGGGCAGTGAGACAAACCCGATGTTCTCTATGACTCCAGCCTGGCACCTGGTTAGCGGCGGCTTTGCCTTTGGAACAGTCTACATGGCGACAGACCCCGTGACCGGTGCTATGACCCAAAGCGGCAAATGGTTTTACGGATTTTTGATAGGCGCTATGACTGTCCTCATTCGGGTCATCAACCCAGCGTATCCAGAGGGAATGATGCTGGCGATTCTATTTGCCAACTGCTTTGCACCACTTATTGACTACATGGTGCTCCAAAAGAACAAGCAAAGGAGGCTGGCTCGCAGTGGCTGCTGACAGTGTCCGTAAAACATTTTTTGTGGCTTTTGCCCTGTGCCTTGTGTGCTCGTTTCTGGTATCGAGCACCGCTGTCGTCTTGCGCCCGCGCCAAGAGCTCAATAAAGAGCTGGATATCAAAAAAAATCTGTTGATGTCTGCTGGCCTCATCAAGGCATCAGAGGCCTCGGAAAGCGAAATCGACCGTCTGTTTTCAGCGGTTGAACCAATCGTTATCGACCTTGCCTCCGGGGAAATAGCCTCTGAGATTAATCCAACCTCCTTTGATGCTAAAAAATCTGCGCGCAATCTGTCAAGCCAGTACCGTATTCCGCAGGAAAATGACCTGGCAAGGCTTAAAGTGCGATCCCAATATGCCTTGATCTACCTGGTTAAAGAGAATGAAACTATCTCGCAAATTGTCCTGCCGGTACATGGGAAAGGTCTCTATTCGACACTTTACGGTTTTTTAGCCCTGGCTGCCGACACCAAAACAGTTACCGGTTTTGCCTTTTATGATCAGGGAGAAACCCCCGGGCTTGGCGGTGAAGTTGACAACCCGCGTTGGAAAGCTCAATGGCCCGGCAAGACTGTTTATGACAATCTCTGGCAGCCGGCAATTCGTCTGGTTAAAGGTGGGGTCAACCCTGCCGATAAAAATAGTGTCCATCAGGTAGATGCAATTTCCGGCGCTACCATGACCAGCCGCGGCGTCGAAAATCTCCTCCTTTACTGGCTTGGCGAAAACGGGTACCTGCCCTTTTTAGAAAAGTTTCGAGCAGATGGAGGTCGTGTATGAGCACGCGCAAGATACTCTTCGGCCCCATTTTTAAGTCAAATCCCATTGCCTTGCAGATTTTAGGTGTTTGTTCGGCGCTTGCCGTTACTACTAAAATGGAGACCGCGCTTGTTATGTCGGTTGCCGTTGTTTTTGTGATCAGTTGCTCAAACATGGCAGTCAGCATTATCCGAAACCACATCCCCAACAGTATCCGCATAATTGTGCAGATGATCATTATTGCCTCACTGGTCATTATCGCCGACAAGGTTAGGAAGGCCTACACCTACTAGATCAGCAAGCAGCTTTCCGTCTATGTCGGCCTGATTATAACCAACTGTATTGTTATGGGCCGTGCCGAAGGCTTCGCCATGAAAAACGGCCCATTGCTGAGTTTTTTAGATGGCTTAGGCAACGGCGCCGGCTACGCCTGTATTCTGGTAATTGTCGCTTTTTTCAGAGAACTTCTGGGCAGCGGTCAGCTTTTAGGCCACCAGCTCCTGCCGCTTGTCGGGGACGGCGGCTGGTACCAGAGCAATGGTCTTATGCTACTGTCGCCAAGCGCCTTTTTCATCATAGGCATGATTATCTGGGTACTGCGCAGCGTCTATCCTGAGCAAGTAGAGAAAGAGTAGTTTGATTATGGAACAGTATCTAAATCTATTCATCAAAGCTGTTTTTATTGAGAACCTTGCCCTTTCATTCTTCTTGGGAATGTGCACCTTTTTGGCGGTCTCAAAGCGGGTAAGTACTGCCCTGGGGCTAGGAGTTGCTGTTATTGTCGTTCAGACTGTCACCGTCCCGGTCAATAATCTCATCTATCAGTTTTTCCTCAAGGAAGAAGCACTTGCCTGGGCGGGTCTCGGCCAGGTTAACGTCTCTTTTCTCGGTCTGATCTGTTTTATTGGTGTCATTGCAGCGATGGTGCAGATTCTTGAGATGGTGCTGGATAAATTTTTTCCAGCGCTCTACAACGCCTTGGGTATTTTTCTGCCGCTGTTAACTGTTAACTGTGCAATCCTGGGCGGCTCTCTCTTTATGGTGGAGCGCGACTACTCCTTTGGCGAAAGTGTCGTTTACGGTGTCGGTTCAGGGCTGGGTTGGGCAATGGCTATCGCTGCCTTGGCTGGGATACGTGAGAAGCTTAAATATTCAGACATCCCTGCAGGTTTGAGAGGTCTAGGAATCACTTTTATCACCGTTGGATTAATGGCCCTGGGCTTTCTGGCCTTTTCCGGAGTACAACTGTAATGATTGAAATTATAACAGGCGTCACTCTTTTTACAGCTATTGTCCTTGTGCTGGTCGCTCTGATCTTAGCTGCTAAATCCTCACTTGTGCCTTCCAGTGAAGTTGCCATTACCATTAACGATGATGAGGCCAACACCATTGTTGTTGAAGCTGGAAATAAGCTTCTCAACACCCTGGCAGCTAACAAAATATTTGTGTCTTCAGCCTGCGGTGGTGGTGGAACCTGTGGTCAGTGCCGGGTAAAAGTTCTCGAGGGTGGCGGTGAAATTCTGCCGACTGAACTGACCTATATTTCCAAACGTGAAGCCCGAGAAGGCGACCGGCTTTCCTGCCAGGTTGCTGTTAAAGGGGATATGAAAATTGAAATTCCGCCGGAAATTTTCGGTGTTAAACGCTGGGAGTGCACGGTACAATCTAACGACAGTGTCGCTACTTTTATTAAAGATCTGGTTATGGAGTTGCCGGAAGGAGAAAGTGTCCCCTTCCGTGCCGGAGGCTATATCCAGATTGAATGCCCTCCCCATGAAGTCAGTTACAAAGACTTCGATATTGCTGAGCGATTTAAGAGCGACTGGGATAAATTTAACGTCTGGCAATATCACTCGGTTGTCACCGAACCAGTCATCCGGGCCTACTCGATGGCAAATTACCCTGGCGAAAAGGGTATTATCAGGCTTAACGTTCGAATTGCATCACCGCCACCCAACAACCCTAATGTGCCACCCGGCAAAATGAGTTCGTATATATTTAATCTCAAGAAGGGTGATTCCGTTACTATTTTTGGACCATTCGGAGAATTCTTCGCCAGAGATACCGGCAAAGAGATGATATTTATTGGTGGCGGCGCTGGCATGGCACCAATGCGCTCACACATTTTTGATCAGCTTAAAAGACTTAACAGCACACGAAAAATCTCCTTCTGGTACGGTGCCCGTTCCGCCTTGGAAATGTTTTATGTCGAGGATTTCGATGCCCTCCAGGAATCCTTTGAAAATTTCCAGTGGCATGTCGCCCTCTCCGATCCTCAGCCAGAAGATAATTGGCACGGGTATACCGGATTTATCCACCAGGTTCTCTATGACCAGTACCTTAAAGACCATCCCGCCCCTGAGGACTGCGAATACTATCTATGCGGCCCGCCAATGATGATCTCAGCCGTAACCAAAATACTGCTCGATCAAGGTGTGGAGCGAGAAGATATTATGTTTGATGACTTCGGCTAATGGGAAATGAGTAAGTTTGATATTGGTAAATTCATTACATC
Organism: Desulfobulbaceae bacterium; assembly: GCA_015231515.1. Lineage (NCBI taxonomy): Bacteria > Pseudomonadati > Thermodesulfobacteriota > Desulfobulbia > Desulfobulbales > Desulfobulbaceae > Desulfobulbaceae bacterium. The sequence goes on along the minus strand of JADGBM010000057.1, from coordinate 4,229 downwards.
CATGGAAGAAATCCTTGGAGGCCAAGATGGCCCCGCAAGTACTTTCTGGAAGGCTTTTTCGTTTTCCGTTGATGCCCACCAGAACCAAACTCGCCGATCAGGTGAGGCCTACATCAGTCACCCCTGTCACGTCACCAAAATTATCGCCGAAGAGCTTGGTGTTAAAGATCCGGAGACATTAGCAGCAGCGATGCTGCATGATACCGTCGAAGATGTCCCGGAAGTAACCTCTGAGGTAATTGGCGAACATTTTGGCCCAAATGTCGAGGCCATTGTAGACGGTTGCACAAAAATCACCGATTACACCGGCGACAAAAAGACCTTTCACCAGATGGTGCACCGCAAGCTCTTCTCCGGTGCCGCCTCTCGTGTCGAGGTTATGATCATCAAGCTGGCCGATCGGCTGCACAATATGCGCACCCTGGACTCTATGCCCCGGCATAAACGTCAAAAAATTGCCGAAGAAACACTGACCGTTTATGCCCCGCTTGCCAAGATTATGGGGCTCTTTGAGCTTAAACGCGAACTCTACGATTTGGCTCTCCGCTATAAATTCCCGCGCCAAAGTCATAAAATCGACACCAAGATTCAAAATTTATCAACCAGCTCGCAAATTGAAGAGATTGGCGCAAAACTTCGTAAAGAACTCGAAGAATCGTGGATAACCGCCGACATCTACTTTATAGCAAAGGGTCTGTCGGCCTATTTTGACCATAAACAACGGCTGCTTTCCAAGGAAACAGAAACCCCAATGGAGATCATTATCTCGGTGCCGGATATTCATACCTGTTACAGTACACTTGGAATAGTCAATCAGCTTTTTCCCCCAATCCCAAGAACAATACGTGATTTTATCGCTAACCCCAAGCCTACTGGTTACCAGAGTTTACACGCCCGAGCCAACATCAAGGGTAACACCTATCTTTTTAAATTTCGCACCGATCAGATGTATGAGGTTGGTCGCCTGGGCATCATCAAGATGTGGGTGGATGAGAAAAAAGTGCCCTCAGCCTTTGAAGAAGAGATTACCGAGATTTTTGATATACTTGGTGGCGATGAAGAGATTTCATACACAGACGCCATTGCCGCGACTGGTCATAAAGAGATTTACACTTACACACCTGTGGGTGACCGCGTTTGCCTTCCTCAAAACAGCACTGTTTTAGATTTTGCCTTCAAGGTTCACACAGAGGTTGGGCGCCGCTGCTTCGCGGCCAGAGTTGGCAACCATAAACGCGGCCCAGAATATACGCTTAAAGATGGTGACCGGGTCAAAATTCTTACCCGCAGCCACCCTGTAGAGTTTGAACCTGAGATGCAGTACCTGTGCAAATCAGCTAAGGCCCGTTCCAATCTGGCAAAAGCTCTTCGCCGTCGTCGTCACCTCCTTGCTCAAGACATCGGCTTGAAAATTCTCCAACAGGAGATGAAGCGCTATGGCCTGCCCAGAGAGCTTTTAGAAAAAGAAAAAATGTCCGTGATTCTGGGAAAGTTTGAGGCTGACAAACTGACGGATCTGTATCGCTATATCGGTGCTGGCATATTACCTCTTCGTGAAGTTATTCTGGCCATTAAAGACACACTTTACGCCGGTCAAAACACCCTTGAACCGCCCACCGGTACTTTAAACCAGGTTTTCCTTGAGACTCTTGATCCAGCCTGCATCAAGCTGTCCCGCTGTTGCTCTCCTGTGCCCACCGAAAAAGGGCTTTTTGGCCTGCTGAGTAACCGAGGTCTTTCTGTGCACAAAAAAGAGTGCGAGACGCTTGGCTCGTTATCGTTACAAAGGGAAGATGTCATCGAGCTGCGCTGGAACCTCAAAAAAACCCTCGTCTCGAAACAGCAAACCATTCTTATTTTGAAAGCAGCCAGTAGAAATCGTTTGATGATGATGCTGGGTGTGGCACCGCTCACCATGAAAATTCAAGAGGTTATCTTTCTTTCGTCGCTGCCGCATGGCGGGTCAGCCTGGGAAATCAATTTCACAGTTGACACCCTGCAAGATCTGAAAGACGCCTTAAACCATTTCGACAAAACCGGTCTTGAATACGAGATTGTTATTGAGCAATAAGTCTCGATCTTCCTCTCTGTTCCCAAACTACCCACGCACCTTCAACCCTTGAGTAAAATGTAGCCAATCCCACTGCCGCATCAGGCTGTCACAGACCAACCTGCCTCGCAAGAACATAAATTTATCCAATAATTTCAGCGCCATACAAATATATAAACGTGTTGGCACAGCACTTGTATTGTAAGAGAGCAAACACGAACGCAGTAAATCAACAATCACTCAACATAAGGAGAACGTCATGAAAAAAATAATAACAACAGTTGCATTGGTTGCAGCAATCGCACTCGGCAGTCAAGCAGCACAGGCTCGATGGGGTCAAGGTGCAGGTACTAACTTTACTCCCGGATCCTGCGGAAACTGCGACCAGAACGCCGCAGTAGACTCAGAAGCTCGTCAGACATTTCTGGCCGATACTGAAGAATTGCGAACCCAGCTCAGAGAAATACGTACCGAATATTTCACCTTGATGAACAGCGACACCGTCGATAAGGACGAAGCCCAGATCCTTTGGGGTGAGATGTTTGACCTCCAGCAACAGATTCAAGAAAAAGCTACCGAAGCAGGCTTAGACCCGCAAGCAGGCCGTGGCGGTAAATTTGGAAATGGCCAAGGACGTGGATGCGGTTCAAATGGTGGCGGCAACGGCCAGGGCTGCGGGTCATTTGGTGGAGTCAACGGCCAAAACTGTTATCAAAATAATACCAACGCTCCAACTGAGTAATAAAATTCACGCAGGTAGTCCCCCAAACCACCTGCATGATGCTTTACCGTTCATTTTTTCTTCCCCCTCCCCTACCGTGCCGCCTCTTTGGCGGCGCGGTTTTTTGTTGTACCTCACCTCCGCGGTTGACAGAACGGCCGCAAATGAGTAGAAAATCTGACTGAAGCATTCATGTTAAATTTGTAACTTTTAGGAGATGACACCCATGAACACCCTTTTTCGCACCATGCACGTTTTCTTAATAGCGCTTATTTGCCTCACAGGACAAGCCTTTGCCGCGCAGGCAGCAGAACTTGCTGACGGAATGTATGCTAAACTGCAAACCAACAAAGGTGAAATTGTCGTCAGGCTTGAGTTTGAAAAAACACCAATGACGGTTGCCAACTTTGTCGGCCTCGCGGAAGGCACAAAAAACTCTTCCAAAGAAAAAGGTGCTAAATTTTACAATGGCCTTACCTTCCACAGGGTTATCAAAGATTTCATGATTCAGGGCGGTGATCCGCAGGGCACCGGCCGAGGCGGTCCAGGCTACAAGTTCCCAGATGAGATTGACCCCTCTCTTAAACATGATGGCCCCGGCGTACTATCAATGGCAAATGCCGGACCAGGCACTAACGGCAGTCAATTTTTCATTACCCACAAGGAAACTCCATGGCTTAACGGTAAGCACACTGTTTTTGGTAAAGTTGTGACTGGAATGGATGTGGTTAATGCGATTGCTAAGGGCGATATTTTACAAACCGTGACCATCACACGGGTTGGCGAGAAAGCGAAGGCCTTCAAGGCCGATCAAGCTGCCTTTGATGCCTATGTTAAGGGAGCCAGTGCACAAAAGACCGCACAACAGTCCGCCGATATAGAAAAAACTAAAAAAATAATCACGGAAAAATGGCCTAATGCCACAACTACCCCAAGCGGTCTCAAATATGTTGTTACCCAAAAAGGCACCGGCAGCACCACCCCTAAAACAGGAGACAACGTAACAGCCCATTACACCGGAACCCTGATTGATGGTAAAAAGTTTGATTCGTCCGTCGACCGCGGCAAACCATTCCAGTTTCCTGTAGGCATGAGCCGGGTTATAAAGGGTTGGGATGAAGCTTTTCTGACCATGACTAAAGGCGAAAAACGCACCTTGATCATACCACCAGATCTTGGCTACGGATCAAGAGGCGCAGGCGCCGCGATTCCGCCAAATGCCACCTTAGTGTTCGATGTTGAACTGATTGATTTTTAGAGCCTCTGGAATTTAAACACATAGACCAGCCTAACCATGGCGATAAAGTTGAACTTCCTCAGCACTATTTAGAACTGTAGAGGCTCTTATCCAGCGCAGCAGGGTTAGAGAAAGCCTCTGGAATTTAAACACATAGACCAGCCTAACCATGGCGATAAAGTTGAACTTCCTCAGCACTATTTAGAACTGTAGTTTGGTAG